>JAPUKT010000020.1 GCA_027295555.1 Deltaproteobacteria bacterium | reverse complement strand
GGGAACTTGTAGAACTGCTCGAGGAAGATCCTTTTCGTGAAGTCACCCGGGCCGTCGAAGGGCAGCGGGGGATTCGGCTCTCGCTTGTGACCCCTGCCCTGAAGCGCAAGCGAGACCCCCATGGCCGCAAGGCCTCCAATCACGGCAAGCCAACGCCCTACGAGGGCCGCGCTGACGACCAGCCAGACCCCGTAAATGAACAGAGGGACCGCCACGATGTGAATCAGCATGTTCACCGGGTCCTTGTGGAAATGCGCGTAGTCCTGCTCCATGGGGGGAAGGATACCGCCGCGTCGCCCCGAAAGTCACGGGTATCCGGTTGGGGGGAACTCAGATCCTGGGGGCGGGCACTCGAAGATCGTTCCCTCGACCACGGTGGTGAGGTCGTCGTCGATGTCGAGCTCGGGCTTTTGCAAGATCATGTGCGTGGCGCCCTTTTCGGATGCCCGCCTCTGTGCTTCGGCGATGGCCGAGTCCGCCGCTCCGCCCTCGCCGTGAACTACGCCGATCTTCTTGCAGCGAGGTTCCCGGCTGACCAACACGACGCTCGTCGTCGGCTCGGCACTCCCCGCATGTTGGCAAGCGGAAAGAAGGCAACAACACAGGATGCCCAAAACGACCCGCACACTACAACGACGCCTGAAGCTGGATGCGCAGGACGGTCGACCCGTCACGGAACTTTTCCTCTTCCCAGATTTGGGAGACATCAGCCTGAATCTTCATCGGATGCCGGAAAAAGTACCAGCTGATCGAGAAGGTGGCCCCGTAGCCGTCCCGCAGGCTCGTATCCGATCTGATTTTTTGGATGATCGATCCTCGACCCCCGAATTCTAAGCGCGTGTTGGGCACGAGATATCCGGCCTGCAGCATCCAGCCCAGCCCGTTTCGCGGTGCGATGATTGGGACGGGATTACCATCCGGGTCGGTGGTGATCGGCCCGATGGTGCGCGTGCCCGATCGAAGCGCAAACTCGGTAAGCGCCGAAAAGCCACGAGCCTTGAACATCGCATCCGCGTACGCGAAATGGTAGTCGGCGGTGCCGCCATCGGGAAACGGCAACCCGATCATGCCCCGGTCCCTGTCGGCGTTTCGGAAGAACGCGTAGCCCGCTCCAAGGCTGAGCCGCGGGCCCGTCCGCGCAAAGTCTACCTCGGAGTAATCACGGAAAATGCCAAGTGGCAGGTATTCGATACGAGCCAGGTAAACCATCGTGAAGTCGGTGAATCGGAAGTTGTTGAGGCCGTTGCCCGACGAAACGCCGAGCACGTACCGCATCTTGTTCTTTTCGAGGAAGTCCCTCGAGCGGATGTCGATGCTCATATCCCGATCGAGGGTGAATTCTGCGTTGACGCGGGACCGGTCGACCATCTGCAGGTTGCCCGAGGAAATCACCCGTTCACGGTTCGATGAGATCTTGTACTGCCCAATCCGAACCGAAACGTTCTTGTTTTGGGTAAAGTCCAAGTAGTAGTCGAGAACGACATTGTCGCTGCGCAAGGGATCGATCTCGAGCTTGTACTGGTTGTTCTTGCCAAAGGCATGGCCCTGGAAGATGAAGCGCGCGCGACGGATCCTGAAATCGTTCCTCAGCTCTTCGGTCTCATCCACGTCGAGCGGCCCAATATCACCGTCAGCTAGCGTGTAGAGGAACTGAACGCGCACTCGAATGCGAAGCTGGAAGTCGTCATCCGCGCTGTTGATCTCGACACCCTTGCCGGGCCTGAACGAGATGTCCCCACGGTCGACAGGGTGATCGGCCATCATCTCGTCTTCGCCCTCGGGGTGGAGCTTTTCGCCTGGGACTCGCTCCTCGGCCTCTGCCTCTTGATCGGTCTCCTGCGCCGGGTCGTAGTCGCGCACCTTGGGCTCGGGCGACAGGATGACGATCACTTTGGTCCCCGCGGGCGCGTCCTCAAGAGCTTCCTCCACCGCCTTCCGTTGCTCCTCGGGCAGATCCTCGACGTCGACCCTTGCGTCGGTGGCTCCCTCCGGAGGGGGCTCCTCGACGACGACATCCTCCTGGGCAAAGGCTGGAGCCACCAATCCGAGTGAAACAAGCGCAACGAAGACGCAGCGTTTTAGGCGATCCAGTGTCATTTGGCCTGCGTGATACGCGTCCAATGTGTCAACTCGGTGACACCTGGGTGGTGAGTCTACACGGCTGGCCCGCAACCTCAACGCGGATAGTACGTGAAATACAGGAGATTGGGCCCTCCCGACTTAACGTTTGAGCCTGGCCAAGGGGGATGAAAGGCTTGGCCCCGAGGTTCCATGAGAATACCACTTGCCAATCTACTCGCCCGCAATCCTCTGCCCAAAGTGGCTGACCTCATGAAGGAGGTCATCAGGGCGAGCGAACGAATTCCGGAGCTGATCACGCTCCTCGAAAAGGGCGATCAAGTCGGGGTCGAGCGACTCGCAAGAGAGATCAGCATGCTCGAAGGGAAGGCGGATGATGCCAAAGACGCGGCGCGGTCCAGAATGCCCGTTCGCCTGCTCATGCCAGTCGACCGGCGCGACGTACTAAGGCTCATCAGCCAGATCGACGCGATTGCAGACTGCGCAGAAGATGTCGGTGTACTGCTGACGATTCGTCCCCTTACCGTGCCCGACGGCATGGAGACCGTTCTCGACGTCTTCGTGGAGCGTGTTTTGGAAACGGTCCGAGAGGCCGCAAAGCTGATCGACCTGATCGACGACCTGGTGGAATCGGGTTTTTCGGGACCTCCTGCGGAACGAGTGCTCCAGCAAGCTGCGATCGTAGGACGTGCGGAACACGAAGCAGACAAGATTCAGGATCAGTGCGCCAGAGTTCTCTTCAAAGATGAAGCAGACTTGCCTCCGGTCGCCGTATTCATGTGGTCGAAGGTGCTGAACAAGATCGGCGACATGGCGAACCATGCCGAGAATGTAGGAGATCAGTTCCGGCTTTTCGTTGCTGGATAAGGCCACTTTCGCATGGAAACGATGACGATCGTTCTGACCCTTGCGGCCATCGCCGGGCTCTACATGGCGTGGAACATCGGAGCCAACGACGTGGCCAATGCCATGGGGACCTCGGTCGGCTCGGGAGCGCTTACCCTCAGGGGGGCTATCATCGTCGCCGCAATTTTCGAGTTTGGCGGCGCCATGTTGGCCGGAGGCACGGTCACCAACACCATCCGGAAGGGCATCGTCGAGGTGGAAGCGTTCGGCAGCGACCCGATGGTGATTGCGGTCGGTATGACGTGCTGTCTCTTCGCCGCGGCGCTTTGGCTCAACATCGCCACGTATTTTGGATGGCCCGTCTCGACGACACACAGCATCGTCGGCTCAGTCGTCGGCTTCGGCCTGATTGCAGGAGGGTTCGACGCCGTGAACTGGGGGCTGATGGGGAGGATCGTCGCGAGCTGGCTGATCTCGCCATTGATGGGGGGATTGCTTGGGTACATGGGTTTCGTCTTCATCAAGCGGCGCATTCTCAATGTCGACCGACCTCTGCTCGCACTGCGCGGTTGGGGCCCGATCATGGTGTTTCCGATCTTCGCGATCTTGACGTTGAGCATGCTTTTCAAGGGCCTGAAGCCGCTGAAACTGGACCTGAGCCTCGGCCCCGCGATCGGCATCGCAGTGGTGGTAGGCTTGCTCGCCAGCATCATCGCGGTTCCGGTCCTGCGCCGATCCGCACGCGCAGCCTCGGAGGACAGGGGCGAGCATACCTACCGTGCGGAACGGGTCTTCCTCATCCTGCAGGTGCTTACCGCCTGCTTCGTCGCGTTTGCACACGGTAGCAACGATGTGGCCAACGCAGTCGGGCCGATGGCGGCGGTGTTTGGCGCAGCTGCCGGAGATGTCGCCACCAAAGTTGCTGTCCCTCACCGGGTTCTCCTGATCGGGGCCGTGGGCATCGTCGTCGGCCTGGCCACATACGGCTACAAGATCATGGCCACCGTTGGAAGCAAGATTACCGAGCTCACTCCTTCTCGGGGCTTTGCGGCCGAGTTCGGGGCGGCCACGACGATCGTGCTTGCAACCAAGCTAGGCCTCCCGGTCAGCACTACGCATACCCTCGTCGGTGCCGTGATCGGAGTCGGTCTCGCCCGCGGTATCGGCGCCATCAACATGAAGGTCGTGAGCGGCATCATCACGAGCTGGTTCGTTACCGTCCCGTTCACCGCGATTCTCGCAGCCGTTCTCTTCCTGGCCGCCCGCCTTGTCCTTCACTGAGTGGCCGCCGAAGCAAGCACGCGCTAAGCACGGGCCATGGCTTTATCGGTTGGCATCGTCGGCCTCCCCAACGTCGGGAAATCGACCCTTTTCAACGCCCTTTCGGAGACGGAGGCGGAGGCGGCGAACTACGCGTTTTGCACGATCGACCCGAACGTCGGGGTCGTGCCGGTTCCAGACCCCCGTTTCGACAAGCTGGTCAATCTGTTCGCCCCGAAGAAGGTCGTTCCCGCGACGGTCGAGTTCGTCGATATCGCCGGCCTCGTACGGGGTTCGTCGAAGGGTGAAGGCAAAGGCAACGCATTCCTGAGCAACATCCGGGACGCGGACGCCGTGCTACACGTGGTCCGGTGCTTCGAGGACGAGAACATCGTCCACGTCCACAACCGCGTCGACCCGCTCGCGGACATCGAAACCATCGAAACCGAGCTCATCCTCAAAGATCTCGAGACGGTGCAACGAAGGCTCGACAAGGCCGAGCGCGCGGCCAAGGGGCAGGACCCGTTCGAAAAGAAGGCGGTCGTGTTCTGCAAGAGGCTCGAGGCCCTGCTCAACGAGGGAAAGCCCGCCGCAGCGGTCGAAACGTCGGACGAGGACGAGGAACGCATCCTTGGCGACATGTTTCTGCTCACCGACAAGCCCTCCTTTTTCGTAGCGAACGTCAAGGACGACCAACTCGCGAACCTCGATCAGGACCCGCTCGTCGCGCAAGTTCGCAAGCTCGGCGAGGAGCGAGGAGTGCCGGTGGTCGTCATCAGCGCGGAGATCGAGTCGGAGATCATGCGGCTCCCTGAGGAAGAGCGCGCGGAGTTCATCGAGTCGCTCGGCCTCGACGAGCCCGGCCTTCACAAGGTGATTCGGACTGGGTATGCCACGCTGGATCTCATCACGTATTTCACGGTGAGAGAGCCGGAGGTTCATGCCTGGACCATCAACCGAGGCACGAAGGCGCCCCAAGCCGCGGGAAAGATCCACAGCGACTTCGAACGTGGATTCATCCGCGCGGAGGTCATGAAGTGCGAGGATCTATTCGAGCTCGGCTCCGAGCAAACCGTCAAAGCCACCGGGAAGCTAGGAGTCGAAGGCAAGGACTACGTCGTGCAGGATGGCGACATCTTGCGCTTCCGTTTCAACGTGTAGCGCTCAGCCCGAACTCAATGGTGTCTAGAGGATATTAACCTCGATCAGCAGGTACTCGTTGTCGCCGTGGTTATCCACGTGGTACAGCATCGCGGTACCGGCTTGGAAATCCTTGGTTGCGATCCACGTACCGTTGATCGGGCCGCTGTCCGCCGGGATCGGCACGCGCTCATCGAAGATCATCTGGTCGCCAAGGGTGAGGCTGATCCGCGCTTCGCCGCCGGACGGTCCGTTCAAAGGCGAATGAAAGGTGCGAATCTCGATCTCGTCGCCTTCGAAGACGTCACGGAGTAACGGTTGCTCGAGGGTGAGCCAGTCGCAAACCTCGGTATCCACCGCCAACACAGTGAACTGGTCCAGGCACTCGGCCACGAACGACACCAAGCAACCGGGCGGAACGTCGACGCACTCATCTCCTTCGAGGTCCGGGCAGTCGCCCTCGGGCGGGGGACAGGTCGCGTCCTCCGGAGCGGTGCCGAAGAATTCCTCGCCCTTGTCGGTTGGTCGCCACTGCGTGTTGTCTATGACCGGTCCGGGCCCGCTAGGGCTATCGACTCCGCCGGTGCCGCCGGTCCCCATGGAGTCCCCGCTACTGCCGCATCCCGATAAGACCAGCAAGAGCCCCGCGGTGATGATCAGTTGTCTACGCATGTGCGCTCCCAAGAAAAGAATTCAGCCTTCGCGCGGAACGCTGACCCGGACCCGCACGTCGGGCTTGACCTTCAGCGCCCCAAGGACTGCGGTGTACGGCTTGATGCCGAAGTCCGGCTGATGGATCGTGACCTCGGTCACCCAGCGGTCGCCCTCGGCCCGGACATCGGCCTGGATCGCCCGCGAACGCCCGTAGAGCTGAAGCTGGCCTTCGACCGAGTAGCCGTCGCCACGCGGGGCGACGTCGGTCGACTCGAACCGAATCTCCGGATGTTTGCGCGCGTGCAGGACGTCCTTCGTGATGCTGTCGTAGATCTTCTTCTTGTCGCCCTTGCTCAAGGTCGACGGATCGTCCAGCCCATCGACCCGAGCACAGACCACTTGGAGGCTGCTCGGATCGAACGTCGCTTGGATCGTGCGAGACTCCTCGTCGAGCTCGATCGA
>JAPUKT010000002.1 GCA_027295555.1 Deltaproteobacteria bacterium | reverse complement strand
TGTGGTTGCGCACGGAGTCGGGCGAGGTGCTCGATTACAGCCTCGTGTTCGGCATCGCTGCCTGCACGCAGCGCGAGCTCGAGCCCGACGAGTGCCGTGCCGCGTGTCTCGCCCGCGAGCGTCGCGCGACCCAGGGCTTCGCGAGCTTCGTCGATGTCGCACGCGGAAAGCGCCGCCATGGCTCGGTAGAGCTCGATCGACGTGAATCCCGGGTAGACGTTCGCGGCTTCGGTGAGTAGCGCGTAGGCGTCTCGGGCTTGGCCTTGCTCGTCTACGTTGGCGCTTTTTCTGATGCCAGCGCGGTCGCCATCCCGCGCGAGCGGCCGCAAGCGCTGAAGACCGCGAAGCCATCCGCGAATCGGGCTGCCGTTCGAACGAGCTTTCAGTCGTGAGAGCTCGGCTTCCACCTCGGCTTCGGAGTAGCCCGGCTCGAGAAGACGCCCGGTGCGATAGCCAGGCCCTACGATCCGCAATGGCTCGAGGGAAGGGGCCGCGTTATCCCGGACGAAGAGCGAATGTCCGTCTTCGACAAACGCGAGGTGCCATGAAGGATTCGCGCTCAGAAAGTTGGTTGCCGGGATGTGATCGGCGCGGGTGTGGTCGATGACGACCGTATTGACGTCGAACTCCGTAAGCTGTTCGGCGAAGGCGTCCGGCTGCGCGAAGCTGTTGGAGATCCGCGCGATGAACGCGGGACCATAGAAGGGCACCCGTCCATCGACGAGAAAACGACCTTCGGGCACCGCAAACATCATCATCCAGCTGTCCTGGATAGTGGCGAGAATGCGCGCGTGTTTGACGCCGCGGTCGATGACTTCGGCCGATCCCCAAGGGTAGTCTCGTCGCGCTTCGCCCAGCCCGAACCCGAACGCCGGCACCAGCTGCGGCGTCCATCCAGCGTTCCACAAGATTGCCAGGGCGACGACCGCCACCATCCTCCCGCGCATGTCGCGCACGACCGGCAGCGCCGACAGACCTGCCGCGATGAAAGGGGCTGTGAAGAGAACCTGGTGAGCCACGAAGCGCGTCGAGCGAAACGCCATCACGCACAGCAACACGCAAAAGACCCCGTAGCCGAGCCCTAAGCGTCCCGACCGTGCCACTGGCCTGAGCGCCACCAACACCAAAAGGGAGGTCACGACGGGCCCGATCAGTAGTCGAAGCGGGTCCTCGGGCGACCAAGGGGCCCACTCGACAA
The DNA here is from genome assembly GCA_027295555.1 of Deltaproteobacteria bacterium. Lineage (GTDB taxonomy): Bacteria > Myxococcota_A > Polyangia > Polyangiales > Houyiibacteriaceae > SG8-38. Next base: position 2,006 of record JAPUKT010000002.1, on the reverse strand, counting down.
CGACGTCGCGGAACTCCGGGCGAGCCAAGTGCGATACCGCATCGGTCACGATCGAGAACCCAAACGGGGTGCATCCCGTCACGACGATTTGCAGGGCGAGCAACGCGGCCATCCATCGGAAGGCCGCGGTTCGCCACGAAAACAACAGAAAGATGAGCGTGATCAGCACGCCAAAGAGATGGGAGCCGTGGGTGTTGACCCAAACGACATGCATCAAGCCGAGCCCGACGAGGACAAATCCCTTGTTCCGACGCGAGCTTTGCTCCGCAGCCAGGGTGCTCACGCCAAGGAGCAGGATCGCCGGGAAAACGAGCCCGAGGATCTGCGGCCGAACGGTGAAACGGAATCGCGCGATCGGAAGGACGACGAGTAGCGCGGTGAGCGCAAGCGGACCCGCCAGGATCGCTCCCTGGGCCAAACGGTACGCCAGCCACACGAGCACGTAGCCCAGTACGCCGAGGCCGACGCACTTCAGCAGGATCAGTCCATTCGCGCCGAGGTAGTCATAGACCAGCCAAGTCCCAAGGTCGTATGCCCATTCGTAGTTCGTCCACGGTTGAGGCGTAGGCTGCCAGAACGAGAAGAGATCCACGGTCGGGACGCTGCCGAGCTCCGCGATCTGCCGACCTTGTGCCAGGTGGCCGTACCCGTCGGCGTTGAAGAACGGAAAGAGCCCCGTCAGGAAGAAGGCCAGTGACGACGCCCACGCACCCCCAGACACGACTCCCCGCGGCACGGGCCGAGTCTCCGCTCAAGGGCAGCGGGGCGTCAAACAAGTGCGTTCCGGGGGTTGCTTTCGGCTTCGCCTCAGTAAAAAGTTTACATAATATATCTTCTGCGAAACTGGCGTGTACTAGTTCACGCGCAGCAACAAGAACCGGCCGCCGTTCGATATCGCGCCGCCGTAACCGCCAGACACCGCGGGCGTGGCCGAAAAACCGGAGCCGCCCTCGGCGCGTGCCACCTCGCGTCCGTCCGACAACGCAAGCGCCAGAAGCGAGCCCTGCGTTTCGCCGTAGATTACCGTTCCGGTGGGGGTCAACACGGGCGGCGTCGGTGCCCCGCGCTCGGGAGACTTTTCCCACACCACTTCGCGCGATCGAAGATCCAGCATCAGGACCCCGCGCCGCGCCGACGAAATGATGAGCATTCGGCCTGTCACCGCCAGCCCGGTCACTCCCGTGAACGTGGGGTCGCGCCACTCGACCGTCCCATTCGTCGCGTCGAGCGCGTAAAGGCCCGCGGTGAACGACGCGATCAAGAGCGTGCCCTGGTAGAGGACTGGCGTCGTGTTGACGTCGAGAAACCTAGGCACACCCCCCGGTCGCAGCTCGACGTCGGTCGCGGTCTCGATCTCCCACAACAGCCGTCCATCGTACGGGTTGATCGCGGCGACTGCGCCATCGGTGAACGCCGCGTAGAGTCGCCCCTCTTCGAGCAGAAGCCCTGCATGCCCCGAAATCGTGATCTCTTCGGTCGGCTCCTTTTCGTAGGACCAAAGCACGCGCCCGTCGTCTCGGGCGAGCGCGGTGACGATGTCGTTTTCGCCGACGATATAGAGGGCATCCGCAGTAAGCACCGGCTTCGTGCGAAGCGCCCCGGAAAGCCGGGTCTTCCACCGTAAGTTTCCGTCGACGTCGAGGGCGTGCAGGAGCCCATCCGTCGAGGGCACGTAGACCTGCCCGGTTCGGTCGTCGACGGCGGGCTGAGATTCGATCTGAGCGGCGGTGTCGTACAGCCACAACCTTCGTCCGTTGATCCGGAACGCAAAGAAGTTCCCGTCGGTCGTGCCGATGTATACGCGCTCCCGCCGCGGATCGAAGCTGGCCGTCGCAAGCTCCACCGGGACGTACCGCGCCTCGCGACGGTCGGTCAGCTGCTTCGACCAACGCACGTTGAAACCACCCTCACCCGGTGGCGCGTAGTTGTCGCCCTCCTCCACCCAACCAAACGTATCTGCCTTGTTCGCACTTCCCGCGGACCCACAGCCGGGGCACGTGAGCGAG
>JAPUKT010000199.1 GCA_027295555.1 Deltaproteobacteria bacterium | reverse complement strand
CAGAGCTCGCCGACCGCGCAGTCGACGTCGTTCATGCAGACCGGACGCGTGGGAGGCGGCTGCTCTTCGCAATCGTCCCCGCGGCAGATGAAGCAGCCGCGGTCGCCGATCGGGCCATCTGCAATGCAGAAGTACCGGGAGTCGTTGTTGCAGCCGAGGAGGCCCGGGAAGAGGAACAGGAAGGCAATACGGAGAAATTCGAGGCGGTTCATGAGAGCTCGGACGCTGCGGCTCGGGCCATATTCACAGGCAGGCACCTTGAAAGACCCCCGATTGCGTCGGATAACAGGGGCCGGATGAGCGGCCACAGCAAATGGTCCACGATCAAACGGAAAAAGGGCGCTCTCGACGCCGCGCGCGGGAAATTATTCACCAAGCTCATCAAAGAGATCACCATCGCGGCTCGCGTCGGTGGGGGCGAGCCGGACGGCAATTCGAGGCTCCGGCGGGCACTCGACGCGGCTCGGGCGGCCAACATGCCGGCCGACACCGTCATCCGCGGCATCAAGAAGGGCACTGGGGAGCTCGAGGGCGTGCAATACGAGGAGCTCGTCTACGAGGGTGTCGGGCCGGATGGCGCGCTGTTCCTTTGCGAGGTGGTCACCGACAACCGCAATCGAACGATCGCGGAGGTCCGCAAGATCTTCGACAAGAACCACGGGCAGATCGGGAGCGGCGGCTCGGCGGCTTGGGCTTTCGAACAAAAAGGCATCATCCGCCTCGATAAAGAAGCCGCCAGCGAAGAAGACTTGTTCGAGGTCGCGGTCGGGGCAGGCGCCGAAAACCTCGAGGTGGTCGGTGACCAATGGGTCGTCACGACGGCGCGCAACGATCTCGATGTGGTGTCGAAGGCGATCGGCGACAGCGGGATCACCGAGAGTGAGGCGGCGCTCGCCTACGTTCCGAAGAATCCAAAGATCGTCGAAGGGAGAGACGCTGAAAAGCTCGTGCAGCTCTTCGACGCGCTCGACGACAACGACGACGTGCAAAATGTATTTGCAGACTTCGAGCTGAGCGAACAAGCGCTCGCGGACCTGAGCTGAGCTCATGCGTGTTCTCGGCATCGACCCAGGCAGCCGACGGACCGGTTGGGGAGTCGTGCAGCTAGAAGGGACGCGGCTCCGCCACATCGACGCCGGGACGATCGCGATCTCGGGGAAGACCCCATTGCCCGATCGACTGCGGGTCATTCACGAGGGGCTTCAGCGGGTGATCGCGACGCATTCACCGGAGGTGGTGGCCGTAGAGGAGATCTTCTTCGCCAAGTACGCCAACGCGGCGCTGAAGCTGGGTCACGCGCGCGGGGTGGCGCTGCTGGTCGCCGCAGAGTCGAACCTCGCGGTGTACGAATACCCGCCGGCGATCGTGAAGCGGACCGTGGTAGGCCGCGGCCAGGCGGACAAGAACCAAGTGGGTCGGCTCGTGGCGACGCTCCTCGGCCTAGGCGCGCCCCCGGAAGTCGACGCGTCGGATGCGTTGGCGGTGGCGATCACACACATCCAGGCGTTTCGATCCGGGGCCGTCAAAATCAGGACATCTGTTCAGTAAGCTGCTAGTCTCGCCCCGTGATCGGCAGGCTAAAGGGGACGGTCGAGCACCGGGAGGCAGACGGCTCGGTCCTCGTGGACGTCCAGGGGGTCGGCTACGAGGTGTTTGTTCCGCTCGGCGCCGGAGGCCAGGTCGGGCCCGAACCGGGGCAGCCGGCGACGCTGCACATCCACACCCATGTCCGCGAAGACGCGATGACCCTCTTTGGGTTTGCCACTGCCAACGACCGCGCGGCGTTCAGAGCGCTCCTCAAGGTCAGCAGCATCGGGCCAAAGCTCGCGTTGGCGATCATAGGCGTGATGAACGCGAGCGAGCTCCACCACGCGGTCGCCCGTCAAGACAAAGCTGCCTTCAAAGGCATCATCGGCGTCGGCCGCAAAACGGTCGAACGGCTCCTCGTCGATCTCCAAGACAAGCTCGACTTCGCCGCCCAGGCCAAGACGAGTGTGCGGCTTCGTGCGATTCCCGCTCGATCCGATTCGGCCACCGACACGGTCGTTGGTGCGCTAGTCCAGATGGGGTACAAACGAAGCGAAGCCGAAGCCGCGATCGGGAGCGCTGTGGCGCAAGATGAACCAGACGAGCATAACGTCGAAGGCTTGCTTCGCGCTGCACTATCGGCACTATCGTGAGCAAGATGGAAGCACGAGCCAACGAGGACCTGAACGCAGCCGAACAGTCGGACGACCAAGTCTTCGACCGAAGCCTACGGCCCGAGCGGTTCGATGACTTCGTCGGCCAGAGTCAGATCAAAGACAACCTGCGTGTCTTCGTCGAAGCGGCACGGCGCCGCGGTGAGCCGGTCGACCACACGCTGTTCTGCGGGCCGCCCGGGCTCGGGAAGACCACTCTCGCGTTGATCCTCGCCTCGGAGCGCGGGGTCACGTTGCACTCCACGTCGGGTCCCGCAATCGAGCACAAAGGCCAGCTCGCCGCCCTGCTGACCAAGCTCGAGCCGTGCGATGTGCTCTTCATCGACGAAATTCACCGACTGACCGCGACCGTCGAGGAAAACTTGTACACGGCGGTCGAAGACTTTCGTATGGACATCGTCAACGGCGACGGGCCCTATGCCCAAATCCTGCAGCTTCCGCTGCAGCCGTTCACGCTGGTGGGGGCGACGACACGGACGGGGCTCCTCACGAATCCGATGAGGTCGCGCTTCGGCTACGTGGCGCGCCTGGACTATTATCCCGTAGATGCGATCCGGGCA
>JAPUKT010000198.1 GCA_027295555.1 Deltaproteobacteria bacterium | reverse complement strand
ACCAGGAGTGGACCGATGAGCATCACCGTGCCGATCAGGACATATTCGATCGGATGCACGTAGTGACCCGTGATCGACCACGGGGTCATGATGCGGTGATGGATGCTGTGGACTCTCTTGAAGAGCCAGCGACTCTCGTGGAGGCCTCGGTGCATCCAATAGAACAAGAGATCGTCCAGCAGAATGAAGAACACCAGCTGCAGCACGATCACGTACCAAGCCGGCAGTGGCCCTGCGTGCACGTACGATAGACGGAGCAACGGCCATGCGGCGAACGTCGCGACTCCCATCACGAGGTTGTTCACGACGTGGCGCCCAAACGAGGGCCACACCACCGAGCGGCGGCCGGTGGCCCGGGCCTGGATGCGATACGGCTCGGCCCAAGCGGGCTGTTTCCAAGCGAGGAAGGTGAACGGACCCGCAAAGAGGAGGAACGAAACGATGCCGATGGCCCAACCGGCTACCGGAAACAGCCAGAACAACGGCTCAGTGTAAATCTCGTGCAGCCACTCCAGCATCTATGCCTAGTCTAGCATCAATTCGCGCCATCCCAGGTCATGGGGGGACCATAGGCAAAGAGGGTTCGATGTTGCGAGCCCGCTAAACGCCGAGGAGCTTCGGTAGAATTTCCAGGACGCCCCGCTCGGCATCTTCCTGGTCGCTTCCGATCGAAATGACATCGAATTTCCCGTGACCATCGAGAGGCCCGAGGTTGTAGAAAATGAAGCGGCCTCGACCGGTTTCGGTCTCGAACAGGTTATCCCCGATCAGCTCCAGCAGATCCGGGAGTCTTGCGCCGACCAGCTCCGGAAACACGACGTCCTGTGCGCGGTAGGGAGGTCTCGGGCCCGGGAGCAGGCGCTCGAGAAGGCTCATCGGCGTGCTGGTCCCGCCCCAGCGTCCGTTGCACTCGGTGAATACGACGTCGAAGTCGTCTTCGGGATTACCGGTCACCAAGTGGTCGAACGAACATCGTCCCACGTAGCCGAGCTCCTGCAGCGCTGCTGCGACTTGAATTGCGTCTTCGGTCAGCGCTCGATTGACGGCATCCGGGAGAGATGAGGGGCGACTCCCTACGAAGACCTTTTCCTCACCGACTAGGATCTGTTCATAGATGCCATCGAGCCGCGGCTCTCCAAGCCCGAGTGGGGGGATCCAAAGCTGCGTCGACGGCGAGAGGTCTGTGTCGAGCCACGCCACCGTGAGGACGTCTTCACCCTGGGGCCATTCGGTTCTTTCGAGGAACTCGTCGACTGCGCACGCTGCGGACTCGCGGGTCTGCACGTCTAGCGAAGCAAAGACCGCGTTGCCCATGGCCGACGCGCAACGTGTTCGTTTCAGCCCTACGCGGTTGTGGCGCCCTGCCATCGCGCGTAGGTCTGCTTTGATGTTGTCGACGTCGCTCGAGATTCGGGTTTCGACGAGCGCATCGCGACCGAGGACCCTGGCGACGAGCTCGTCGAACACCGCCTTGTCGTTCGCGATCCAAGTCACGGGAGGTGGCGGGCTCAAGACGCGTACCTCCCCCTGACTGTCGACCGAGAGCATGTTGGCTAGCTCCCAGACGTTCTCGATTCCCATGTAAGGATGAATCGCCATCCCGCGTGCGCCTTTCGCGATCTCGATGAGCCGTTCGTATGTCTTTCCCGATGTGCACGCCTTGGCCACGGCGATTGCCGGTCCGAGCGGGTTGGCGATGAGGTGCTCGGGTGCGCCCATCCGCAGTGTCTCGCGACAATACGCCTCGTACCCCGCCATCTCGGGCGTGACCGTCACATAGACATCGTGATCGCCAGCGCGCAGCCGACCGCGGTGTTGGTATTCTTCGACGCCTGCGATGTCGATGAGGAAAGGAATCCCCGACACGTCGTCGAGCTGCAGGGTAGGGTGTGCCGAATCGCCCGAGCACCAGCGCACGGTGTCGTAGGGTTGGGTCTTCGAGGGCAGGTCGAGATCAACCGCGAGCGCGCGCCCGGCTAGACGCGCTGCCTCCAGATTCGGGACACCTGGATCGGGTGCGGAGCTCACACTTATGTTTAGCGCACTTCCAACTGTCCTTCCCAGTTCGCAGTCAGTCGCTAGGAGCAGGCGGCGCGTATTCTTCCAGGAACACGCTGACAGCCGCCCAGTAGACGTCGTTGTCGCTCCCCCTTTCCCAGAGTGCGCGAGACCCATGTTGGCCAAGCGAGGCAGGGGTAAAGAGGATCTTCTTTTCGACCGGAACCGCATCGAAGATCGGCTTGGCTTTGTCGCGTTCGGCCTTGGAAGAGGTGACGAAGACCGGATCCTTGACCCTCTTGGCGAACCCTTGGATGTACTCCGTGCCGTGCTCCTTTTGAAAGTACTCACCCGGCGAGAACGCAAGGAGAGCTGCGATCTCGTCTGGGTGCTCGGCCGCCAACCTGAAAACCAATGCCGCTGAGTAAGAGCTTCCCCAGACGATGATGCGCTGCGGTTTCAACGTCTTGGTCGCGTACTTCAGTGCGGCTACGAGGTCGGCGTACGCATCGAGGTAATTCGTACCGGCCTTTTTTTTCGTGGCGCGGCGATGAGTTTCGTTGGGGACGCCGTTCACTGCCTTCCCCGCCCGTTGGTCGACCGCCATCACTTGGTAGCCGAGCCTGACGATCTTCGGCGCGATCTCCCGGTACTCCCCTCGGCTCCACCCCGCTTGGTGGAAGAGGATGATCAGGGTCGAGGATTTCTCCTTGGGTGAGTAGATGTCCGCGTGTGCCCGGATGCCGCCGGCCGTCGGAAAGTCGACTTCCTTGAAGCCACGCTCGGCGGCGGACCCAACGCCGGACCCAGCTAGCAGAACCCCCAGCAGAATCCCAGCAACGATGAGACCCCAGCTAACCCTTCGCATGTGTTCCTCCTCAGGCGACTTCTAACACGACTTTCCCGCGGGCTCGCTTGGTTTCCATGTAGCGATGCGCGTCTGCGACCTTGCTCAGCGGAAAACAGCGGTCGAGCACGACCCGGAGGTGGCTGCCGTCGATCTGTTGCCGGAGCCAGTCGAGCTGCGAGCGACGCGACCTGACGAGGACCAGCTTGGCGCGCTGTTTGCGGACGAACGTGCGCGCGATGTCCTTGAAGATGCGCGAGCTCGGGATGGTCTGGACGTAAGTGCCGCGCGGCGTGAGCAGGTGCTTCACCTTGTTGAAGCTGTAGTTGCCGAAGACGTCGTAGAACGCATCAAAACGCTGACTCAAGGTGACGAGCTCGGTCTCGGTGTAATCGATGACATCGTCGGCGCCGAGCTCTCGGACGAGGTCGATGTTCCGGTGGCTGCACACGGCCGTGACGTTGGCCCCGAGAATCTTTGCTATTTGTACCGCGAAGACGCCGACCCCTCCCGATGCCCCGTTGATGAGCACGTTTTGGCGCGGGGCGATCTCCGCATCATCGCGCAACCCTTGCAGTGCAGTCTGCGCGGCGAGTGGGACCGCGGCGGCGAGCCGTAGATCGATCGAGCTTGGTGCTCGGCCAAGCTGACTGGCATCGACGGCCGCGTACTCTGCATACGCGCGTCCCGCGAAGTCGTTGATCATCCCGAAGACGTGCTCGCCGAGCGCGAGGTCAGCGCCGGGCCCCACCTCGACGACCTCGCCCGCGATGTCGTGGCCGACGATTATGGGGAAACGCTTCCCGGTGGCGACTTGAAACTTCCCCTTCCGGACGACGACGTCCTTCGGGTTCACCCCGATGAACTTGGTCCGTACCAGGACCTGACCTCGCTTGGGAACGGGCCTTGGAACGGAGGCCTCGCGCAGAACGTCGGGACCGCCGTACTGGTCTATGACCATAGCCCGCATCTTTTCCTGCGGGTGAAGGTGCTTTCCGTACTGTGGAAGTGCGCTCATGAGAGTCACGCGTTGGCGTACCGGTAGAGGAACAACCCCGAAAGGATTTTCGGAGCGAAGAAGGTGCTCTTTTCGGGCATGACGATCTCGGAATCTTCGAGGCCGGCGTCGGCTACGGCCATCAGCTGCTCGAGGCTCACGGGGTGCAGGGCGACGGCAATGTCGTAGTCGCCCCGATCGACGACTGCCTTCATCTCATCGAGGGCGGATTCGGAGTAGTAGTCGAAGTGCTTCAGGTCGACGACCATGTCGTGCGTCAACCCGAGCTTCGGGTAGAGCTCACGCTCTAGGATCGCGCTGTCGAGCTGCCCGACGACGTCGTCCGGGACGTGTTGCGCGGCGAGCTCGTAGCAGCCGTCTTTCGTGTAGATGCAGAAGCGGTGCTTGTCCGGTGTCTGGAATGTCTCGACCGGTTCCAGCGGGAGGTCGCCCTTGATTGCGGAGAAGGGGCGAACGCCGTTGATGACACGGTTGTAGGCCTGAATCACTGCGCCTTCGGTCACATACGACAAAAAGTGTGTCTGGCCGTTGAGCAAGCTTGCGTGATACCGGTGATGGCCGTCTGCGATGTAGAGCGGCTCAGTGCCAAGCGCCGTTTGAATTGCTCGGCCGACTTCGCCGTTTTTCGGCACGCGCCAAACCTTGTTCTGGATGCCTTCGAGCTCGCTGAACCCGCCAAAGCCGCTCGTGAACTCGTAGAGCGCCGCCGACTCTTTGGCGGCATCCAGGGCCTCGGCGATGTGGGCCCTAGTCAGCGCAAAGACGGGGCCAATGTGAAGGCCCGTAGCCTGCCGCAGGGCGATGCGCCCTTTGACCTTGTCGTCGAACGTCTTTTCGTGACGAATGATCTGCATGTCTTCATAGGGGGACACTTCGGCAGCAGCGAATACGCCGGTACGCTGCCCCCCGGACCATGTCTGCTCATAGACGTAGTAAGATGGCTCGTCGTCTTCCACCAGCATCCCCTCGGCAGTGAGGCGTTCGGTCGCCTCCTTGGGGTTGTCACCGAGAATGATGTGGAACAGTGACTTCGGCTCCTCGCTGAGCAGCTTCTCGAGCGGTGTCCCCGGCTTGATCACGTCATATGGAGGGGATGTGATCTTCGACGCGTGCGCGGGGTTGGGGCGGAGTCCGGTGAGTCCTATCGTAGCGACCATAGTGAGCTCCTCGTGGCGCCTTGCGATCGCATATCACTTCGAGAAGTCAAGAGACCCGGAGTGCGAGCGTACCGCGATCGCCATCGAGAACGACCTCGTCGCCCGTTCGAAAGCGAGATGTGGCGACCCTGAGATTCACGACTGCCGGAAGGCCATATTCTCGTGCCACGACCGCCCCATGGGAGACCGCGCTCCCGACGTCGGTAGCCAAGCCGGCTATGAGGCTGAAGTACGGCGTCCAACCCACGTCGGTGATCGGTGTGATGAGGATTTCGCCTGCTTCGAGTGCGGCAGCCTCCTCCAGGGTTTTGACTACGCGAGCCCGTCCGGTCACGACGCCGCGACTCACCGGCTTACCGATTAGAGCGCCATCCTCGCTCGTGATGTGCTCGAGCTTCACCGGCTCGGGACGCCCGCTGAACACCTGCGGAAAGTGCAGCGTCATTTGGTAGTCGGTCACCTTTCTTCGCGCGACTGCCACCTTCGTCAGCGCATGCTGACCGTTCATGAGATCCCCGAGCTCTTCGTGCGTCAAAAAGAAGACGGCATCTTCATCGGGAAGCAAGCCCTCACGAGCCATGCGTGATCCGAGCGCGCGATAGGCGTGCTTGAAGTGAGTCGTGACTGCGACCAAGCCGGACTTCGTATGCTCGCGACAACGAACCGCGCCATGGGCCAACGGCATCAACCGCGCGAGGATCGGATGGGCAGCGTCGGAGTCGTCGGCCGTTCCGGTCACGGCACGCGCTGGCGTCGTTTGGCTGAGCCTCGCTCGAAGCCCCGACTGTAACGAGGTGGTCACGGGCATCGGGTCGAGGGCCCACTCCTTCTGTCGAAGCTCGAGCTCGCGCACGGCCCGATGGCCGTGTCGCTCTAGATATCGTGTGAATTCGGTACCCGCGTCGCCCGAATCAGGCGACTGCAGCCACGCGAGAGCGCTCTTGGGATCGGCCGAGGCAAAGTGGTCTTCTGCGCGTGGGTTATGAACGAGGCGATCGAGAATGCGTTCGGCGCCCGCGACGATATCGGCACTCTCGACATTGGTGGCGCCTGCAAGCATCTGCGCGACTTCGGCATGGTGTGCGGTCGTCGGCGCCTCGCCTTTGGCGACGATGCCGAGAAGAATCG
>JAPUKT010000197.1 GCA_027295555.1 Deltaproteobacteria bacterium | reverse complement strand
TACCGGGCGCGGCGATCGGGAGGAACGACTCGGAGGGCCGGACCACGATCAGAGGGCACAATCTCGATACAGTGCCCACCTGGACAGACATAGGCTTGCCCCCTTCCGAGCCGCTCATAGTGCTTCGCCTCCGAAACCTTCAGCACGCCGGTTCCGTCCAACCGTTGCGCAAACGTGCGTGTAAAACGTGGGGGCATGTGCTGCGCGATCACTAGCGCAGCATCGACGTCGTCGTGGAGGTGACGGAACAAGGTCAGGAGCGCCTTGGGCCCGCCCGTGGAGGCGCCGATGACGATGACATTGCTCGGGACCCGCCGGATCACCGACGGCTCTCGTTGGGATCGCGGTAAACCGTCCCGCTCGAGACTCAAGTCCAACCCGCCGATGGTCGTGCGACGAAGAGCCAATGGCGAAAGCTGCTGCACGATCCGCACTTTCTCTTCGAGCTGTTGGCGCAACCTCTCGAGCGGAGCGTCCTCATCTTGTGGTTTGGGGAGGAAGTCGATGGCGCCAAGCTCGAGCGCACGAAAAACGCTCTCTTTGCCGGACTGTCCCGAGATGACCACGACCGGAAGGGGGTGTCGGTCCATCAACAGGTGGAGGAACTCGAACCCATCCAGACGCGGCATCTCTAGGTCGAGAGCGATGAAGTCCGGTGGGTTGGCTTCGACGAAACGGAGTGCCTCTGCACCATCGCACGCGACATCGACGTGGGAGACGCCCTCAATCTCTCTCAGGATCGCTGCAATGGTGCGGCGATTGAGCGCCGAGTCGTCCACCACCAAGGCATGCAGCTTCTTCATTTCAGAGCTTCCTCGGTGGAAGCTCGGTGTACGGAATCGGTCGGCGATAAACGATGTCGGTAGTGAGCTGCGCGATTTCGAAGGCCGTGCCCGATTGAAGGAGTGATTCGCTGTGACCCAGCAGTAGATAGCCCCCGCGATGGAGTCGTTGATAAATGCTATCCAACACCTTCTGGCGGGACGTGTCGTCGAAGTAAATCAGGACGTTGCGGCAAAATGTCACATCCACACGCCCTACGATGGCCGCCCGCCTCTCGTTCATCAGATTCAGGTGTCCGAAGTGGCACATCGATCGTATTCGTGGGTGCACCTGCTTCCCTTCATCGGTGGAGATGAAGAAGCGCTCGTAGTCGGAAATCATCGCCCTGAAGCTCGCGGACGTGTAGGTGGCATCGCGAGCCTTGCGCAACACTCGACGTGAGATGTCGTTGCCAAAGACTCGAACGTCCCAACCTTCGAAGAGCCCCGATGCTTCGATGAGCATGGCGATCGTATAGACCTCTTCACCGCTCGAGCAGCCGGCGCTCCAGACATCAATACGTTTCGCACCTCGCGCGAGAGCCCTCGCCCGCACCACCGGCAGGATCTCGTCGGTGAAAGCACGCAGCTGGTAGGCCTCCCGAAAGAAATACGTCTCGTTCGTCGTGAGGACCTCGGCTGCGTTCTCGAGCTCGGACTCGGCGTTCGGATGGTAGCGGAGGTATCGGTAGTACTCCACGAAGTCTTCGAGGCCGAGATCCCTGAGCCGTTCGCGTAAGCGTCGCTCGAATATGTATGCCGAGTCGTCCGCGAAGTAGATACCGCAGAATTGATTGACGTAGTCGCGGAGGAGGCGGAATTCCCTGAGGTCGAGGGTCGGCCCGACGGCGTGAAGCAGACTCACATCACCCCTCGACTGGAAGCCCGCCCTCGATCGCGTGCCGCACCATCGCGTCGGTTTCGTTCCCTAGCGCCTCGGTGAGAAGCTCGCGACTTCGTTCGGTACCGAGCTCGAGAAGGAGCTTGATCGCCAACATGCGGACGTGCCAGCCGGGATGAGAAAGCCCGCGACCGAGAAGACCTTCGGCATCGCGAGTCGGGAGCGTGCGAGCTGCACGGAGGCCCGCCTGAAACACTTCGTCATCGGGTTGAGAAACGGCCGCTTGGACAGCGGCGGCAACCTCGGAGTCGCCGAGGCAGGCCAAAGCATCGAGAGCCGCAGCAACCACGACAGGCTCCTCGTCTTGGAGCAGTGCTCGGATCTGCGGAATCGCATCCCCTGCATCGCGTCGCCCGAGCGCGAGTGCGGCTTCTGCGCGGGTGGGTGGAAATGGAGAATCGAGCGCCGTGCAGAGCGGTGCGTTCGCCTCCCGAGTGCTCATCTGACCCAGGGTTCGAACCGCGGCGATTTGAACGTCGATGTCTTCATCCGCAACGGCGTATCCGATCAGCTGCGCAAGATCGGTCGCATTGGCCATCGCCAACGCTTGAACCGCCGCCCTTCGAGTCCGCGGGTCTCCGCAGTGAAGACCGCGCTTCAAGACTTCGATGGCACCTTCCGAACCGAGCCGTGACAACACGAGCGCGATATCGGCCCCGCCCGGACCCTCGAGATCGGCCCGTTCGAGGGCTGCCTCGACGGCACCGGGGATTCGTTTCGCCAGCGCCTCGAGCGAGCCCGTCGCCGCAGCCCGAACCAGATGTGACGGGCTATTCAAGCACTCCACCAAGGCCTGGCAGTCGCGAGGGTCGCCCCACCAGCGGAGACCCTCAGCAGCGGCCGCCCGAACCGGATCCGAGCCTGCGATCAGGTCACGCTCGATCAGCGATCGAACCCGATCTCGGGTCTCGACCGCGACTTCGTCCCCATGCGAATAGCTCAGCTCGGAAGCAAGCCCGAGTGCAAGCGCCCACACGCGGGACTCCGCACGCCGTTGCAGGAGAAGCGGCTCGACGAGGCCCCCTCCCCATCGTCTCAGGGCAGCGACGGTGTCTGGGCAGGCGACGTCGTCGGCGATTGCTTGCAGGACCGCTTCGAGTGACGACTCGTCTTTGCATAGAACGGACAGATAGGCAGCCGCACGCCGTGTTGCGGTATCGCCGTGAAGCAATCCTTCGTATAGAGCGTGGCGAAACGGTTCGTTGGACGCACTCAGTCGATCGATCAACGCGGTCCGGTGCGTCTCAGCTTCGCTCACCAGCTGTCCGATCGCTCGAATCGAAGCCGCGGAAGTCTGGGGTGAAGCATCGGTGGCAAGCTCGAGCAGGAACTCCAACGCCTGGGGGTCGCCCGTACGCCCGAGCAGCTCGGCCGAGATCCGCCGGACGATCGCGTCCTCGACAGCAGGAGCCAGCTCCTTCCATGGGACTTTCGCGCCCAATCGGGCGAGGCCCTCGACGATGGAGATGCGAAGAAAAAGGTTGGGTGCTGCAAGCTGCTCTTTGAGAAGCCTTTCCGAACGTGCTCCACCGATACAGACCAGCGCCTCGACGGCTGCCGCCGCGGCATTGGTGTCCGCGCCACGGAGGAGGGTTTCTAGGTTGTCGATCAGCTGAGGATCGCGGGTTTTGCCCATCGCCTCGATCATGAATTTTCGAGCCCCAGCGTCGGCCGCTTCGCACGCGGCAGCGAACTTTTCGACCGCGCCCTGCCCGATCAAACCGAGCACTTCGATCGATGCATTCCGCAAACCAATGTTGTCAGTGTCGACCACTCGAACCAAAAGCGCGTCGATCAGCTGGTCCCTTTGGCCGCTCGCCGCTGCCAGCGAAATCGCTTCGCGACGAACCCGCCAATCGGTATCGCTCAGCGCGTCGAGGATCTGTGTCAGCGGCGTGCCGGCAGGACGCAAGCTGAGTATATGGACGGCGCGCCGACGCACGTCCGGGTCGGCGGAATGAAGCGCCTGCTCGATATCATCGCGCTTCATGGAACCTCCGATTGCAACATGGGGATCTCCCGAGGGTCGAGCTCCATCGCAGGCTCCGCGAGTCGATCCACGTTCAGCAAGAACACCAGCTGATCCGCATGCTTGTACGCCGACGTAATCCCTCGCTCACGATGACGCTCGTCGAGGACCGGGACGTCGCGCTCTTGCTGCTCTGCTGAAGAGAACACGTCCAGCACGGCGTCGACGACGATGCCCACGAGCCGGTGCGAGCTTTCGACGATGATCCATTTCGTCCGACGATTCGGCTCCTGCCTCGGGAGACCAAAGAGACTGCGGAG
>JAPUKT010000196.1 GCA_027295555.1 Deltaproteobacteria bacterium | reverse complement strand
GCGACCACGACAAAGCGTTGCAGCACTTCAAGAAGGTCGCCAGGCTCGACCCGAAGAACTTGGAGGCGGTCCGAGAGGTCCGCATTGGCACGATGCGCCTCGCAAGAGGCCGCTCGAGCGCCCCACCCTCCGCCAACAGTGGCAAGCGCTCAAGCCTCTTTGGCAAGTTCTTCAAGCGGTAGAACGCGCAGCAACGCTGACGCCGGCGCTGACACTGACGCTGGCCTGTCGGCCGCCGGCGGGCTCGGTGCAACCGTCAGCCCGAGGCCCCCAACGCCTCGGATCCCCTGTCCTCTCACTTGGCATGCGCCGTGCACACCCTTCCTCCATGGACGGTCCTCGCGAACGCCTTGCTCGCCTTGGCGCATCTGCGCTCGCTGATGTCGAGCTGCTTGCCGTTCTTCTTGGCACCGGTCGCAGTGGTGAAGATGTCGCCTCACTTGCCGCGAACATCCTGCGTCGCACTGGCGGCCTCTGGGCGCTCGCTCGTTTGAGCCCAGCGGAGCTCGAGCAGATTGCGGGAATCGGTCCCGCCAAGGCCGCCCGCCTCGCCGCCGCCTTCGAAGCGGGCACACGCGCTCTCGCCCCTCGGGAGGTCGCGGCACCGCTCACCAACAGCGAAGCAGTCTTCGAACGCTATGGAAAAGGGATGATGAATAGTCCTGTCGAGCGCTTCTTGGTCGTCTCGGTCGACGCGAAAAACCGGCCGCGCGTCGAGCGAGAGGTGGCGCGCGGGGGGCGTACGAGCTGTCAGGTCGATCCCGCCGAGGTCTTTCGAGTGCTCGTCGCGGATTCGGCCTCGGGCGCCATCTTTCTCCACAATCACCCTAGCGGGGACCCCGATCCCAGCCCCCAGGACCTCGCGCTCACCGAACGCCTGGTCGCAGCGGGTGCTCTGCTCGAAATCCGCATCCTCGATCATCTCATCGTCGGGAGCGGGCGATACACCAGCCTGCGCGACGCGGGCGTCTGGCCGACTATCTCCGCAAAATCAACTACTTCCATCGCGCTCAGCCTTTGAGCAGCGCGGCTTGACACCCCCCCGCGCCCGTGCTTTCTTCCGGCACTCTTATTTTCCGGGAGCATTGTTGTGAAGCGGACCTATCAACCACATCGTAAGCGCCGTCTTCGGACGCACGGGTTCCGCGCCCGTATGAAGACCAAGGGTGGCCGGAACGTGCTCAACGCCCGTCGCCGCAAGGGTCGGAAGCACCTGACCGTTTCCTGCTACAAAAAGTAGCTGAATAGGTGCGCAGATGCGTCGTGCATCGGGAGCGGGGGGTGGTCCGAGCGACGGAGCCCAGGGCTTTCGGCGCACCGATCGACTGAAGAAGCGTTACGAATTCAGGCAAGTACAACTCAGCGGACGGCGCATCCACACACCCCACTTCCTCATCGTCGTCCGACCAAATTCTCTAGAGAACACGCGACTTGGGATCACCGTGACGAAAAAAGTGGGCAACGCCGTTCAAAGGAATCGCATCAAGCGCGTGGTGCGCGAGGTCTTTCGGCGAAACCGCTATCTCTTCCCGGCCTCCCACGACATCGTGTTCATCGCTAAACGCCATCCGGATGCCATCGGCTACGACTTGCTGTTGGACGAGCTCCGCCGCGCGGCTGGAAAGCTCAGAGGGGCTGGGGCCGTGCGATGATTCGGGTGCTTCTTCTCTTCACCATTCGCCTCTACCAAATCACGCTTTCGCGTCTGATCGGCCCTGCTTGCCGATTCGAGCCTTCGTGCTCCCACTACACCGCCACGTGTATCGAGCGGTTCGGTGCGCTTCGTGGGTCTTGGTTGGGCATCAAGCGAATCGCTCGTTGTCACCCGCTCAACCCAGGCGGATTCGACCCACCGCCGCACCTCGAACACCACCACCACGAAGCGCATCATGGCTGAGCGCAAACAGTTGCCGATCGTGTTGCTGGCGCTTCCCGTCGCGATCATGGGCGTCATGCTGGGTGTCCAGTACTTCGCTCCGAACCAGGCGCAGACCGACGAACCCCCGGTCGAAGGATCCGCAGAGCAATCCGAAGACGCACCTGCGCCCATCACCAAGGAGCTCTCGGGGACCGAGGCGCGGACCCGAGTCGAGTCGCAGAAGCGCTACCAGCTCGAAGACGATCGCCTCGTCGCCTCGTTCACGGACTTGAACACCGGGCTCGTGAGCGTTCGCGTCAAGGGTGACCGGTACCTCGACGAAGAAGGCAACCCCCACGAGCTCGTCACGACCGACAAAGAACGCTACCTGCCCCTGAGGCCCACGTTCTCCGGCGTCGCGATTTCGCCGACCGCCCGGTGGACCGTCGTCCGGTCGTCCGAGCGGAAGATCCACTTCCGGTGGTCGGGCGACGGCGTGACGATCGATCGGATCTGGGAGCTTGCCGAGCCGCCCTACCAGTTCCGCTCAACGACCGAGGTGCACAACCAGGGGGCGACCGCAAGGCCGATCGGGCTCAGCATCACATTGGCGCACTACGTCCGGAGAGAGGACGAAGAGGGCGGCTATCTCGCGCGCCCTTCCCCAGCGTTGAGCCACGGAATCTGCCAGGTCGGCGAGGAGACCATTCGCGAAGATCGCGAAGAGCTCTTGAGCGAGGACCAGTCGCGACCGATGCAGCCGTACTCTTACGGTCCGGAAATCGAGTATGTCGCCCTGAGCAGCGTGTATTTCGTGATCATCGCGGCCCCCGAGGGCGAGACCGCCGAGCGGTGTGACCTTCTCACTACCAATCGTGGCGGGACGCCGAAAGACCCCGATGGGAGCTTGTTCGAAGCGGAGCTCGCCTACGCGCCCGTCGAGGTGGGTCCCGGCAAGATCGCAACGTTCCGGACCGTCGTCTACGCGGGCCCGAAGGACTTCGACGCGCTGGAAGAGTTCGGGCATCAGGCGACCAACGTCATCGACCTCGGTTGGTTCAGCTTCATCGCTCGGGGGATGAGTTGGTTGCTCCGCACGATCTACGACTTCGTCGGGAACTGGGGTCTGGCGATCATCCTGCTCACGATTCTCGTCCGAGTCCTGCTCCTACCGTTCGTGATTCCGCAGTTCCGGAGTATGGCAAAGCAGCGTGCCCTCAAGCCCGAAATCGACAAGATCAACGAGCTCTACAAAGACGACCGCGAGAAGAAGGGCGCCGCAACGATGGAGCTCTGGCGCAAGAACAAGGTGAACCCCCTCGGCGGGTGTTTGCCGGTGCTCTTGCAGATGCCGATCTTCTTCGCTCTTTACCAGACCCTATCGACGAGCATCGAACTCTACCATGCGCCGTTCGTCTGGTGGTGGACTGACCTGTCGTCTCCGGACCCCTACTACGTCCTGCCGGTCATGCTCGGGGCGCTGATGTTCATCCAGCAGAAGCTGACCCCCATCCAAATGGACCAAATGCAGGCCAAGATCATGCTCTACGCGATGCCGCTGATGATGACCTTCTTCATGCTCTTGCTTCCAGCGGGCCTCTGCCTGTACATGGTTACCAGCTCCGGCATCGGGATCACACAGCAGCGGTACATGTATTGGAAGATGGACAAAGAACAGCTCACCATTGTGTCCGCCGTCGATGGCGACGAACCCGAAGATCAAGCGGCCGCCACGGAGACGGCCGCCGCACCCAAGCGGGCCAAGCCCCGTAGAAAGAAGAGGACTCGCCGTGGACGAGCTTAAGAGCAAACCGAGAGATGGCGCGCTGATTCTCGGTGATCAGCCAGCGCGGGAGGATCCGTCCCAGTATGCCGGGGACGGCAAGGCCGAAGAGGCGGCCGAAATTCTCGAAGAACTTTTGAACCTGATGGACCTCGATGTCCAAGTTGAAATTCGCTCGGACGCCGAACGGATCGAGCTCGATGCCACCGGCCCGGACTCTGGACGCGTGATCGGAAAGAAGGGCGCGACCATGGATGCGTTGCAGTTCCTGATCAACAAGATGGTCAACCGTTTCCCCGAAGCGCGACGACACGTGGTCGTCGATTCGGGCGATTACCGAGAGCGTCACGACGATGGACTGACGTCCCTCGCGAAGCGCCAGGCGAACCGCGCAGTGAGCGAGGGCAAAGTGGTGACTCTGCAGCCAATGAACGCCCGTGACCGCCGCGTGATCCACATGTCCCTCGCTAAGTTTGAAGGCGTGAGCACGATGTCCCAAGGGGAAGGGATGCGAAGGCGGATCCAAATCATCCCCGCCCGCCACCGCCGCTGAACAGTGCCAGCGTCAGTCCCAGTCCCAGCGTCAGCGCCAGCGTCAGCGTCAGTCCCAGCGTCAGCGT
>JAPUKT010000195.1 GCA_027295555.1 Deltaproteobacteria bacterium | reverse complement strand
ACCTCGGAAACGAACTTTGGCGAGCGGTCCCTTTGTCGGCGGACCTCGAGCAACTGCTCGTAAGTCCGGTCAGCGTCGTCAACGACGAGGACCTACAGGGACTCGGTGTAATCGAAGGCCATGGCCTGGAGCTTGTGTTGACGCTTGGAACGGGACTGGGGACCGCGTTGTTCACCGACGGCCAGCTCGTCCCGAATCTGGAGCTTGGGCATCACCCGTTTCGCGGCGGCAAGACCTATGAGGACTTGGTTCGCGACACCGAGCTCAAACGCATTGGCCCATCCGATTGGACCGAGCGAGTGATCGATGCCCTCGGCGAGATCGAGCGGCTCTTCAACTACGACAGACTCCACCTCGGTGGAGGAAACGCGCGTCACCTTCAAAAAGACATGCCAGCCAAGGTGCGATTCTTCTCGCTCGAAGAGGCGATGCGGGGCGCCCTTCGTCTGTGGGACTAGGGCTATGCCGCAACGAAGGGGTTCATTTTCCGCTCTTCCCCGATCGTCGTGGTCGGTCCGTGGCCGGTGATCACCAGCGTCTCGTCGGGGAGTGAGAAAAGCTTGCGTCGAATCGAGTCGATGATCTGGGAGGTGTCACCGCCCCACAGATCCGTGCGCCCGATGCTCCGTGCGAAGAGGGTGTCACCTGCGATGACGATCGGGCGGTCGCCTTCCAACGTCAGACAGATGCTGCCCGGTGAGTGGCCAGGGGTATGGAGAACGTCCATTTCGAGCTCGCCCGCTTGCACGGTGTCCCCCTCCGAAAGAAAGCGATCGACCTCCGCGACTTCAGGAGCGCGGAACGGCGCGCGAAAGCCATCGAGCTGCATTTGGACGCCTTCGTAGAGGAAGAGATCGTCCTCGTGGATCATGTTGGAGGCGTTGGTCGCTTCCTGGACTTCTTTGGTACCCCCGATGTGATCGAAGTGCGTATGGGTGTGGACGATCCCTTCGCAACGAAGCCCTAGCTCCGCGAGCCGAGCCAGGATCCGCGGCGCTTCGCCTCCCGGATCGACCACGATGGCACGGCCACGCTCCTCGTCCCCGAGGATCACGCAGTTGCAGCCCAACGGGGCGACGGAAAAATGCTCGACGATCATGGCCGGGGCTTAGCACGTTAGCGGGACCTAAGCCCCGTGACGGCGAAGTCCACCGGTGTTCCGGTCCGTGCTGCGCGGAGCTGCTCGTTCACCCGTTTGACAGCCTTCTCAGTCGGTGCTCACATCCCCTGCCATGAAGCTACGGAGCGACAGTTTCAACGACGGCGACTTCATTCCCACGCGATATGCGCTCGGGAAGACCAGCGCCGGCGGCAAGATCGACCTCGCGGAGAACAAAAACCCGCATCTGTCTTGGTCGGATATCCCCGACGGGACCAAGTCGATCGCGGTCCTCTGCATCGACGGGGATGCGCCTACCAAACCGGACGACGTCAACAAGGAAGGCAGGTTCGTCCCGGCGGATTTGCCGCGTGCGGACTTTGCGCACTGGGTGTTGGTCAACCTCGCCCCAGACGGCTCGATCGAGGAGGGTGCGTTTAGCGACGGCGTTACCGCTCATGGCAAGGACGGCCCCGGTGGACCGCAGGGCACGCGCCAAGGCATCAACGACTACACCGGCTGGTTCGCCGGCGATCCCGACATGGAGGGCGACTACTACGGCTATGATGGGCCATGCCCTCCCTTCAATGACAGTATCGTGCATCGCTATCGCTTCACGGTGTACGCGCTCGACGTCGATTCCGTTCCGGTCGAGGGCAAGTTCACCAGCCAGGACGTGCTTGCGGCGATCGAGAGGCATGTGCTCGCGGAGGCGAGCATCCTCGGAAAGTACAAGATCAATCCCGATGCCCAGGAGCTCTAAGCTCCGCTGATGAGCCGCCGAGACAAAGCGGAGCGCATCGGCGAGATCCTCGACGAGCTCTATTCGAAACCGCCGATCCCTCTCGATCACCAAGATCCGTTCACACTCCTTGTGTCGGTCATGTTGAGCGCGCAGACGACCGACAAGAAGGTCAACGAGATCAGCCCCGCCCTCTTCGCGAACGCCCCGAATCCCCAAGCGATGGCGGAGCTTCCCGTCGATGAGATCCTGGGCCTCATCCGCACCGTGGGTCTTGCACCCACCAAAGCCAAGAACCTCCAGGCAATGGCCAAGCTTCTTTTGGAGCGGCACCAAGCGGAGGTTCCGGCCGACATCGATGCGCTCGAGGCCCTTCCGGGCGTGGGGCACAAGACGGCCTCCGTGGTCATGTGCCAGGCGTTCCATCAGCCAGCGTTTCCCGTCGACACCCACATCCATCGCCTCGCCGCACGTTGGGGGCTCTCCGATGGCAAGAACGTCGCGAAGACCGAGGCCGATCTGAAGAAGGTCTTCCCCGAAGACACGTGGATTCGACGCCACCTCCAGATCATCTACTTCGGCCGTGAGTATTGCCCCGCCCGAGGCCACGATCTCAGCAGTTGTACGATCTGTAGTTGGGCTGCAACAAAGAAGCGAATTCTCGAAGAATCACGACGTCGTTGAGGAGACGCACTGGTCGAGTCTCCGAGGGCGACCCATATTGTGGGGCATGAGCATCGAGTTTCGCGTATTGGGAATTCCCGTCCGGATCCACTTGTGGTTCTGGCTCATGGCCCTGTGGCTGTGGACACTCGACAGCACACAGGGATGGGCGGGGCTTGTCGTGTGGGTTGCCGTCGTATTCCAAGGGATTCTGATGCACGAGCTCGGGCATGCCCTTGCGGGACGGGCGTTCGGACAGACGCCTCGAATCGAGCTCGTCGCACTCGGGGGTATTACCTGGTGGGACCAACGAGAGCCGATGAGCCCGGGACGCAACCTCGTCGTCAGCGCAGCGGGGCCGGCGGTCGGCATTTTCGTAGGGGCCCTTTCGCTCGTGCTCATGGACGTATTTCAGATTCCAGACCCGTCTCTGGTGCGCTATCTGTTTCGCTCCCTGGTTTGGGTCAACCTCGGATGGGGCCTCTTGAACCTGCTGCCGATCATGCCGCTCGACGGTGGCAACATCGTGTCCGCGCTCTTCGATTTTGTGGCTCCCTCGCGCGGACGCCTCCTCGCGTCCTACGTGTCCTTTGCCGTGATCGGTCTGCTGTTCGTGGTGACAATCGCGCTCCGTATGTATCCCGCTACGATTCTCCTCATGCTGCTCGCGTTCAGCACCTACCAGGTCTTTCGTGCGGAGCGGGGTCGGTTGACCGCTCGTCCGCGCGGGCTCGTCGATCAGGCATTCACGGCGCTCGAGCGTGGCGATGGGCAAGCGTTGGTGCAGGCGGCCTCGCAGCTCGTCAGCAAGGCCGGTTCCACCGGGGAGCTCGACGAAGCCTTTCACCTCCTTGCGTGGGGGCGGCTTCTCGGCGGCGAGCCCCAGGAAGCCCATGCGGCGCTTCGTTCGATGTCTGGGGACCGTAATGCCGACCCGGCGCTCGAAGGCGCGGTACTGGTGGAGCTCAGCCGGTCCAACGATGCGATCCCCCTTCTCGAGGCGGCATGCGAAACGGGCGGGAGCTTTGCCGAGGGCTACTACGTAAAGGCCATTCG
>JAPUKT010000194.1 GCA_027295555.1 Deltaproteobacteria bacterium | reverse complement strand
TTGGCGATTTTCTCGGGGACGCCCTTTTCCTTGGCCTTGAAGGCGGCGCGCTCCTCAGGCGTCGGCTCGTGCACGTGGTAACCGTAGCGCTTCAGGTTCTTGATGAGCACCGGCTCCATCTTGCGAACCTGCTCGCGACCCCACGTGGTGAGGTCGTAGGGGACGGTCACCAGAACCTCTTGGATGTCCTTGGGCAACGTGTCGAACCACTTCTTCGAGTAGACGACGATGCCGGGCTGATATGAGTGCCTCGAGAGGAACAGATTGCGCTCGTCTTCGTCGAGCCCCTGGTACCATGTCGTGGCCATGGCGAAGAGCGGGGTGTTGTCGAAGCCGTCGACCACACCGGTTTGAAGGCTGGTCATCGTGTTGGCGACATCGATGGTGACCGGGCTCGCCCCGATGGCCTTGTAGGTTTCGACGTGGGCGACCGCTTCTTGTGACCGGAAGCGCACGCCCTTCATATCCTCGGGCTTTCGGATCGGGCGTCGGCTGAAGTAGGACCGAAAACCGTTCTCGCCCCAGAGCGCGAACACCAGCTTCCTCTTCTCGAGGATCTTGCGGACCTGTTTCAGAACCTCGGGGCTGTCGAGCGCGATATCCGCTTCTTCGACCGTGTCGAAGATGTAGGGCGCCTCCAGCACGTTCACCTCGCGTACGGTCGAGCTCAGGCCGCCCACCGAGCCCGCAAAGCCCTGCATGCTGCCCGAGGCCACGCGCCGCGCCAACGAGCGCTCGTTCGAGCGTCCAAGGCGGAGCTTTACCTTGACGCGGCCGTTGGTCTTTTCTTGGATATGCTCCTTGAGCTTCTTGAGCTGTAACGCCCAAGGGCTCCCAGGAGGTACGACGCTCCCGAGCTCCAACACGTATTCCTGAGCCGCCGCCGGGACGGGTGCGGAAAGCAGGAGGGATAGAGCTAAAAACGCCCCAGCAAAGACTGAACTACGCATTGAATTCTCCTTGGAATGTGTGAATTGACGGTAAGCCGATGGTACCTATTCAGAACAGGTCGTCGGCGTCGGCCATCAGGATCTTTGCCTTCCGCTGTTCGCACGTGTTTTCGCCGACGATCGCGGGAATGATGTTCGGGTCTGTATTGAGCACGAAGTTGAGCTGCTCCTCGAACATCGGACGGTCGGCCTCTTTGATGGCCCACTCTTCAGCGACGAAGGTGTGGGTGCCTAAGTAGTGGGGGGCCGCGTCGATAGACACCTGGAAGTGCTCTATGCTCTTCGTCATGTCGCCGCCCGAGAAAGCGGGGGCTTTCGCGAAGAAGATGCCAAAATAGCGATCCGGCGCCTGATACCAATACTCGGGGTCGTTATCGAGGCAGAACTGCATGATCGCCCGAACCTCGTCTTTGTACGAGAGCAAGGTTGCGAAGCTCTCGAGGATCGCCCAGCGGCCTAGGTTGGACGAGCGCCAGTAAAGCGCGGGGACGGCGGGCGGGCCAAGAACCTCGATGGCGTTCTCGATCAGTGAGCCGCTAGCCATTCTGTCGGAGAATGCGGAAGACATCGCGGCCAGCGCATGCTCGGCGGCCCCTATGCCTTCCTCGTGTGTGGCCTTGTACTTGTCGGCCTGTGCTTCGTCGAAACGCAGAGTGCAATCCGCGTAGAAGTAGAGCGCGTGCGAAAGGTCGGTCCACGCTTGGGCGTTCGTCGGGTTGATCTCGACAGCCTTCTTCCAGTTCTCTACTGCGGCCAGTGCCTGTGCCTCGTCGCCACGCTGCTGCCAAGCTGCCTGGGCAGCGGCGAGCAGCTGCGCTTCCTGAGCCTTGCCCGACTCGTCGAGCACGACGGTCTCGGAGCTGGTCTCCCAGGCTCCCTCGCGGGTCGAGCCGCACCCGGCCACCACGGCCACCATGCATGCAAGGGCAATCCAGTGCCCGAACTTCAAGGAACTCTTCATTGCTTTCCTCCTGCTTCCCGGCCGATACGGCAGCGGTAAGGGGGGGCATACCAAGAGGAGTTTCATGGGTCAACGACGGGTCGACCTGAGGTGGCCGGTTTGCTTGCGAGCCCTTGGGGCGTGTGGTAGTTCGCCAACTGAAAACTTGGTTTACCTGACCTGGGTGGGCCGTCCTGGCCTGCCCGTTTTTCGTTTAGGGAGCCTCGGATAGAGATTGACCCGCGCGACCGAACAGCTAGGAAAGACCCTCGGCGAGCTGATCGACCCCATTTGCCGTGCGCATGGGGTGGAGCTGGTCGACGTGCGCTATCAACGCGAGCGGGGTGGTGCGGTGATTCGGGTCATCATCGACCGGGGCGTTCCTGGACAAGACGTTCCTGAGCAAGGGGACGAGAGTGGCGTGTCGCTGGACGATTGCACAGGTGTGAGCCGAGACGTCTCGACCACGCTCGATGTCCACGGCGACGTCCTTCTTTTGGGAGCCTACCGGCTCGAGGTCAGCTCGCCGGGGCTCGAGCGGCCTTTGGTGAAGCTCGCCGACTTCGAGCGTTTCTCGGGTCGTGAAATCAAAGTGCGGACACGGACCGCAATCGAACGGCAGCGCCGGTTCCACGGCAGGCTGCTCGGGGTCGTCGATCGGGGCATCGAGCTCGATCAAGACGGCACCGTTCTTCTCATTCCGCACGACGACATCGCGCAAGCGAATCTCGTGTATCGATTCTCAAAGTAGGTGAGTAGATGTCCATTCAACAAAGCTCGCTCTCCCTTCAGCACGTGATTGAACAGGTCAGCCAGGAAAAGGGTATCGATCCCAAGATTTTGGTCGAGGCCACCGAGCAAGCGATTCTGACCGCCGCGAAGCGAACCTTTGGTTCAGAGCGCGAGCTCGAAGCACGGTTCAACGAAGAGACGGGGGCGGTTGATCTCTTCCAGTACATGACGGTCGTGAAGTCCGTTGAAAACGTCGAGCAGGAGATCTCGATCGACCAGGCGCAAACGCACGGGCTCGAGGCCGAGGTGGGCGAAGAGCTTGGGTTCCAGATCTTCTACCTCCCCGAGGACCGCGACAAGGCACGGGAGCAGGACAAGCAGTTTGGCGAGCTCTTGAGCCTCGAGCAGAGCCGTCGCCGATTCGGCAGAATCGCCGCCCAAACGGCCAAGCAGGTGATCATTCAACGCGTGCGAGATGCCGAGCGTGACCGTGTCTACGCGGAGTATAAGAACCGCAAGGGCGAGATCATCACGGGTGTCGTTCGCCGCTTCGAGCGCGGGTCGAACATCATCGTCGACCTTGGGCGCGGCGTGGAAGCCGTCCTGCCGCCGCGCGAGCAGACGCCGCGGGAGAGCTACCGTCCGGGTGACCGTATCGTGGCCTTCCTCAAGGACATCGACCGCGAGGCGCGCGGGCCGCAGATCATTCTATCGCGCACCGACGTCGGACTCTTGGTGAAGCTCTTCGAGATGGAGGTTCCCGAGATCTACGAGGGCATCGTGCGCATCGTCGCTGCCGCTCGCGAGCCTGGGGCGCGTTCCAAGATTGCGGTCAGTAGTCGTGATTCGGACGTCGATCCGGTGGGCGCCTGCGTCGGCATGAAGGGCTCGCGCGTGCAGGCTGTCGTACAGGAGCTTCGCGGCGAGAAGATCGACATCGTGCCTTGGGATCGAGACCCCGCACGCTTCGTGTGTAACGCCATTGCTCCGGCCGAGGTGGTTCGTGTCGTCATTGACGAGGCCAACTCCAACATGGAGCTCGTCGTGCCCGACCCGAAGCTCTCTCTCGCGATTGGACGTCGCGGCCAGAACGTGCGTTTGGCCTCGCAGCTCACCGGTTGGCGGCTCGACATCGTCAGCGAGTCTCGCTTCAAGCAGATCGAAGAAGAGGCGATGGCTGCGCTGTCGCGGCTCAGCGCCGACGAGGAAGTCTCTCGCTCCCTCTATCGGATGGGCTTCCGAAGCCTGGACGAGGTGGTCGAGGCGAGTGAGGGTGAGCTCGCGTCCGTTCCGGGTGTTTCGGCAGAGCAGGTCGCCTCGCTTCGGACCGACGCAGCGAACGCGATGGAGAACCTCCGCAAGGAGCGCTTGGCGGGCATGGCCGAGCTGACGGAGGCGCCGAGTGAACGAGACAGGCTCCTGGTCGTTCAGGGGGTCAACCCACGGGTTGCCGACCAACTCGAAAAGAGCGGCTACGCGTCCGCCGAGGCGGTTGCGTCCGAAGAGGATACCGATCGCTTGGCTATCAAGACGGGGCTAGGCGCGCAAAAGGCTCAGGCACTCAAGGAAGCCGTGAGGGAATTCGTCGCGAATGAGTGGCCTCCGGTCCGGGTCAAGCTCGAGGAGAGCATTGCAAAGGCCCAAGCCGAAGCTGCCAGGTTGGAAGTCGAGGCAAGAGCGGCTGCAGAGGCCGAAGCGGCCCAAGTGGCAGCAGAGGCCGAAGCTGCTGCAGCTACAGCCGAGGAGACGGCCGAAGCTGCGGAGACGGCGTTGACCCCAGAGCTCGAAGACGAGGCTCTAGACTCACCCGAGTCTACGAAGGAAGAGTCGGAAGACAAGCAGGAGTAACCGTCGATGTTGGGCGTCATGGGAAAGAACGAGCGAGACAGAACATCGCGGCGCATGTGCGCGGGTTGCGGCAGTCGCACCGAGCGACATGAGCTGGTGCGTCTCGTGATCGGCCCTTCGGCGCCCTTCGTGGCGGTCGACCTCGGTCGTCGGCTCGGCGGACGCGGGGTCTCGGTACATCCCCGTCGCGCCTGCATACGAGCGGCGTTGCTGCGCGGTGCGTTGGCAAGGGCCCTTCGAGGTGTGGCGCAGGTCGAGCCGGAGAGCATCGAGCAGATGATCATCGGCCAGCTCACCCAGCGGGCGCGCGGGCTGCTCAGCTCGGCGCTACGCGTTCGTAGCATTGCAGTGGGCACCGACGCGGTACGAGCAGCGCTGGTGGCGAATCAGGGGGACCTCCTGGTGGTCGCCGAAGACGCCCGGGGCCGAGCCCAAGAGATCACGAAGATGGCAATCGCGATCGGTTGCGCGACGGCCACTTGGGGCACAAAGGCGAGCTTGGGAGAAGTCTTCTTGCGCCAGGAGCTCGGTGTCTTCCTCGTGACGGATAGAGGTATCGCTAGTGCGATCCTGGAGTGCCTGGCTCAAATCGAGGCACTATCGGAGGATGAATGAGTAAGGTTCGAGTCTACGAGGTCGCTAGGGAGCTGGGGGTCGAAAATCGCGACCTGATCCAGCGCATTGCGACCCTGGGGATTCAGGTGCGCAACCACATGAGCGTGCTCGATCCCGCCGAGGTGGATCGCGTCAAACGCGCGCTCGGCAGGGACCGAAGTGAGACCTTGATCGAGGAGCGCATTCGACCGACCGTCGTGCGCCGCAAGCGCCGCAAGAAGTCGGATGAGGCCGAAGGGGCTCCAAGCGAGTCGGCCAAAGCCGCGGCCGCGGGCAGTGCCGGGCTCCACGCCGAGGCAGCTCCTGCAGGACCGGCTCCGGTCTCCGAGTCCGAGCCGCTGCCCGTTGAGGCTCCCGCCGCCGTCGCGCCGACCCCGCTCCCGGCCGAGCCCGGGTCGGTGCGTGAGCAACGCGTTTCCGAGCCGCTGCCTGCACTCGAAGCGGAGCCTGAGCCCGAAGGGGAGCAGGGGCGGTTCTCACACGACCCGCTTCCGCCAGGCGTCATGCGACGCGGCAAGGCCAAGGCGCCAAGTGCCATCCCGCTCTCGGAGGGCGCGCGTCGTCGCATCGTGGCCGAGCACGCTGCCCAACGCGAGCAACACGCGCCGCGGCGTCGCGAGATCCGAGGACGCTCCTCGATCGGCCCGACGGGGCGTCCCCAAGGCCGCCCCGGGAAGAAGCGTCTGCAGCCGGGTAAAAAGCCAAAACAGACCGAGATTACGGTTCCAGGTGCGCAGAAACGGGTCATTCGAATCGACGGCAACATCCAGCTCCAGACACTGGCGCAGCGCATGAGCCTCAAGGCGACCGACGTCTTGATGAGGCTGATGGAGCTCGGCGTATCCGGGGTGCACATCAACAGCACGCTCGATGCCGATACCGCTGCCGTCCTTGCCAGCGAGTTCAACTACGAGGTCGAGAACGTCGCCCGAAGCGAAGACGAGATCGTGGGCGATGCGCGCGGTCAGTTCGAGGACTTGGCTGCCGATCGGGAGCACCGGCCGCCTGTCGTGACGGTGATGGGCCACGTCGACCACGGCAAGACGTCGTTGCTCGACAGGATCCGCCAGAGTGACGTGGTGGCGGGCGAGGCGGGCGGCATCACCCAGCACATCGGCGCGTATCGAGTCGACACCGAGCAGGGTACGGTCGTCTTCCTCGACACCCCCGGTCATGAGGCCTTCACGGCCATGCGTGCCCGCGGTGCCCAGGCCACGGACATCGTCGTCTTGGTCGTGGCCGCCGACGACGGCGTCATGCCCCAGACGAAAGAGGCCATGAACCACGCGCAGGCTGCTGAGGTTCCCATCGTCGTCGCGGTCAACAAGATCGATAAGCCCGAGGCGAACCCGGAAAAGGTGAAGAACGAGCTCGCGGCGCTAGGCCTGCAGCCCGAGGATTGGGGCGGGGATACCATATACATTCCGTGCTCGGCGATCACCGGGGAGGGCATCGACGCCCTGCTCGAAAACGTCCTGCTTCAGGCCGAGCTTCTCGAGCTCACCGCCAATCCGGGCATCCCCGCCAAGGGCGTCGTGCTCGAGGCATATCTCGACCGCGGTAGAGGTCCAGTCGCTAACGTCTTGATTCGAGACGGAACTTTGGACACTGGCGACTACGTCGTGGCCGGTGGAGCATGGGGTCGTGTCCGCGCGATGACCGACGACCGCGGCAAGCAACTCAGCCAAGCTGTGCCGGCCACGCCAGCCGAGGTGCTCGGTCTGGCGGAGCTTCCGGCAGCTGGCGACCTCTTCTACCAGGTGACGGATCAGCGAAAAGCACAAGAGGTGGCCGGGGCTCGCAAGAAGCCGGGTTCGACCAGTACGGCGCCGGCTGGTGGTGCTCTCGGGCTGGACCAGTTTCAGGCGCTCATGCAGACCGGCGACGTCCAAGAGCTCCTGCTCGTGATCAAAGCCGACGTCCAAGGCTCGGTCGAAGCCCTACAGGGGTCACTTTTGGACCTCGGCACGGAAAAGGTGAAGGTCAACGTCATTCACACCGGCGTGGGCGGCATCACCGAAAACGACGTCATGCTGGCGAGCGCCTCTCAGGCCATCGTCCTCGGCTTCAACGTGCGCCCGCAAGGCAAGGCGTCCTCGACCGCCAAGAAAGAAGCCGTCGAGATTCGTACGTACAACGTCATCTACGAGGCGATCGACGACGTGAAGGCGGCTATGAAAGGTCTGCTCGCGCCGAAGGTCGTGCAGACGGACCTCGGCAGGGCAGAGGTTCGGCAAACGTTCGGTATTCCGAAGATCGGCACCATCGCGGGCTGCATGGTTCTCGACGGGAAGATCAACCGTGGTGCGCGGGCGCGGCTCGTGCGAGACGGTGTCGTCGTGTGGGAAGGGCCGATGGGCTCGCTCCGCCGCTTCAAGGAAGATGTCAAGGAAGTTCAGGCCGGCATGGAGTGCGGCATCGGGCTTCAGGGCTTTAATGATGTCAAGGAGCAAGACATCATCGAGTGCTACGAAGAGAAACAGGTCGAGGACACACTCGAATGATCTGAGCGACGAGGTTTCGAATGGTCGTAGGCGTCTGCCAAATCTCGCTTTCGTTGCCCGGCGTCAACTCGTTGAAGGCCAAGCGCTCGATTGTCCGCAAGATGCTCGACCGGACCGCAAATCGTTTCAATGTAGCCGTGGCCGAAGTGGGAAAGCAGGACACACACAGGCAAGCGCTGCTCGGCTTTGCGGTCGTGTCGGGCGACCGACGGCACGCCAACTCCATGCTCGATTCGATCGCATCCTTCGTGGAAGGCGCGGGGGAGGCGGTGGTGATCGACCGTTCGACGGAGCTTCTGTCCCTTGGCGAGCTCGGGGAGTGGTCGGACTGATGGCGCAGAACAAAGGCTTTCGGAGAGCAGACCGTGTGGCAGAACAGCTTCGGAGCGAGCTGATGGACCTATTGCTCCGTGGAAGCGTGCGGGACCCGGCCGCCAGCAACGTGGTCGTGTCGGCGGTGCGCATGACCGACGACCTGAGCATCGCCCGGGTGTATGTCCGTGTCCTCGAAGAGGTCGACCCGGACCGTCAGGAGGCGGTCGTCGATGCGCTCGGGCGTGCGAAAGGCTTTCTTCGCCGGGAGCTTGGCCAACGACTTCAGCTCCGGCACGTCCCGTCGCTCGAGTTCTATTGGGACGACGTGGTCGACTCTGCGCTGCGGATGGAGGCGATCCTCGACGAAATTCGCGGGGAGCCAGGATCGGCTGGTCCGGAGGGTTCGCAGTGATCGATCGCGCGCTCCATATGGTGCAGGAGGGCCAGCGATTCCTCGTGGCTTGCCACCGAAGGCCCGATGCCGACTCGCTTGGCTCGGCGCTCGGGCTGATCGCCATGCTCCGAGCCATGGGCAAAGAGGCTACCCTCTTCATGGCGGAATCGATTCCCGAGTCGCTCCAGTTCCTCGTCGAGAACGAGGAGGGGGTCGGGTCGTTCGACGCGGGCGTTCGCTTCGACGCGACGTGGATCATGGACATCGCCGCCGAGAAGCTCCTGCCGCCCGGCCTGCCGGGGCCGGAAGTGACTGGACCGATCATCGTGGTCGATCATCACTACGCGCACGACGATGTGGGGGACGTGGTCGTCCGCGACACCAACGCTGCGGCCACCGGAGAGGTGGTCGTCCATCTGATGGAGGCGGTCGGAATGAGCGAGCTTCCTCTGGGGGCAGCCACCCCCTTGTACGCAGCTATCGTGGCGGACACCGGCGGCTTTCGGTATGCGTCGACGCGACCGGAAACGCTCCGTCTCGGGGCCAAGCTGATCGAGGCCGGCGCGGATCCGTGGCGAGTCGCGTATCAATTGTTCGAGCGGTGGAAGCCGGCGCGCTTGAAGCTCTTGGCCGCGATCGTCTCCACGTTGCAGATGGCGTTCGACGGGCGCGTCGCGATCATGCGCGTGACTCGAAAGATGCTCGCGGACTGCGGGGCGAACGACGAAATGGTCGAGGGGATGGTGAACTACGCTCGAAGCGTGGAAGGCGCCGAGATTGGCGTGCTCTTGTGGGAGTGGCAGGTCATCAAGGATGGGAACAATCACATCGAGACCAAGATCAGCCTTCGATCGAGCGGGAAGGCCGATGTGTCGCTGATCGCGCAAGTGCTCAACGGGGGCGGGCATCGTGCTGCGGCTGCTACCCAGCTCGACATCACGATCGACGAGGCCGACGAGCGATTGCGGGCGGTGATAGCCGAGTACTTCGGATGAACGGCGTCCTCGTCGTCGACAAGCCCGCAGGGTGCACGTCACACGACATCGTCCAGCGTGTTCGCAAGGCGATAAAGCAGCGGTCGGTAGGGCATGCCGGGACCTTGGACCCTTTGGCAACTGGGGTATTGGTCGTAGCGATTGGGGAGGGCACCAAGCTCGTCTCCCATTTGCAGTCCGAGGACAAGCGATACGAGGTGACCATCGCACTCGGGGTGGAGACCGATTCGCTCGACGGTGATGGGACGGTCACCGAGCGTGCCGAGGTCCCGCTGCTCGACGAGGACACGGTATCCGAGGTGCTCGCGCAATTCATCGGACGACACCCGCAGGAGGCGCCGAAGCTCAGCGCGATTAAAGTCGGGGGCACGCCGCTTCACCGCCGAGTACGTCGCGGGGAGGATGTGGAAGCGCCGATGCGGGATGTGGAGCTCTTCGAAGCCAACGTCGAGCACGTCGGGTCGGAGGAGCTTCGGCTGAACATCCATTGCAGCAAGGGGTTCTACGTGCGTTCGCTGGCGCGGGACCTTGCGCGAGCGCTTGGCACCGTGGGGCATGTGACCCGGCTTCGACGCACGGCCAGTGGGTCGTTCGATCTCAGTCGGGCGCTGGATGGCGATTCGATCACAGCGGAGGCCCTCTTGGACCGCTTGATTCCGGTCGCCGAGGCGTGCGGCTCGCTCACCCGCGTCGACCTCCACGAAACGGGTGTAGAGCATGCACGGCATGGCCGACCCATTGGGGCTGAAGACATTTCAGGCGATGCCTGGCGCCAGGCCGCGACCGACGAGTCTCTCGCGCTCCTTGCGCCGGACGGCGAGGTAGTCGCGCTCGGCCGTCGCGATGGCGATCGCGTTCGCGTCGTGCGGGGGTTCGTTCGCGACACCTAGAATGTGGTAGGTGCTTAGCGTGGAGCAGACGCGTACCCTCATCGTCGGCGCCGGCATCAGCGGCCTGGCGTGTGCCAATCGCCTCGGCAAGCAGGACTACCTAATCGTCGAGGCCGAGGATGAGATGGGCGGCTACTGCCGCACCGTGAAGCGCGACGGCTTCGTTTGGGACTACTCCGGACACTTTTTTCACTTTCGCCACCCCGAGATCGAAGAGGAGCTCGTTGGGCGCATGGACGGTCGTGT
This sequence comes from Deltaproteobacteria bacterium, assembly GCA_027295555.1. Classification (GTDB taxonomy): domain Bacteria; phylum Myxococcota_A; class Polyangia; order Polyangiales; family Houyiibacteriaceae; genus SG8-38. The sequence goes on along the minus strand of JAPUKT010000194.1, from coordinate 929 downwards.
GCTTCGCGTCGATCGCGACAGCCGCATTTGGTACGCCGACCGCTTCATCGATTTTCCGTTTCAAAAGAATATCCACCAGCTGCCCGAAGCAGAGTACCAAGAGTGTGTTCGTGACTTGGAGGACAGGTCCGCCGAGCATCGGACGGCCAATTTCAAGGAGATGCTGTACGCCCGATACGGTCGTGGCATCGCGGAGAAATTCCTCGTCCCCTACAATGAAAAGCTGTACGCCACGAATCTCGCGACCCTCGACGTCGACGCGATGGGTCGCTTCTTCCCGCACGCGACCGCCGAGGAAATCCTGGTGCGGGTCGAGCGGCCGGAGCGCGAAGGGTACAACGTGACCTTTACCTATCCCGAAGGGGGTGCGATTCAATACATCGAGGCGCTCGCAAAAGGCGCGCAAGCCGAACGTATCGCACTCGGAGAGCAGGTCCTCTCCATCGACCTCGAGCAGAGCGTAGCGACGACCTCCAAGCGCGACATCGAGTTCGACACCTTGATCAGCACGGCGCCCCTCGTGTCGCTGCTTCGGATGTGTGGCCTCGAGTACGACGAAAGCGCCTTCAATTGGAACAAAGTCCTGGTTTTCAATCTCGGATTCGATGCCAAGGGGTGCTCCGGGATTCACTGGATCTACTACCCGCAGCGTGAGCTCTGCTTCTACCGCGTCGGCTTCTACGACAACATATTCGACACCGACCGCATGAGCCTCTACGTGGAGATTGGCCTTCCACGCGACGCCGAGGTCGGACCCGACGCCGGGGAATGTTGGCTTCCACGCGTGCTCACCGACCTCGGGGCCTGCGGCGTGGTCACCGACCAGTCGCTCGTTGCATCCCATCACGTATTGCTCGACCCCGCCTACGTCCACATCACCACGCGTTCGATTGCCGAAACCGAACGATACAAGGCCATGCTTGCCGCGC
>JAPUKT010000193.1 GCA_027295555.1 Deltaproteobacteria bacterium | reverse complement strand
AGTGTTGCGCCTGTGCCACGAAGCACTTCCACGCGCTCGAGACCCGTCGCCATGAGCGCTTCGAGAAAAGGCGAAGCGTCGCCCTGCGGGGCGGCGGGATCGCGAAACCGTGCGCCGTCGAGAAGCACCGCGGTGTCTTCGGTTCGAAGCCCGCGGATCTTGATAGCGGTGAAGGCTCCCGGACCGCCGAGTTGCTGCACCCTGACGCCAGCTACGGTGCGAAGCGCTTCCGGAATGAAGTACTCGTCGCGGGCCTCGAATTCTTTCGCACCTAAGACGGTGACCGTCTTCGTGACCTCGGCGGATGTTTGCGCGGCGTCCGCACTCGTGACGACGACAGATTCCTCGAAGACGGCGAGGTCGAGCCGAAGCTCGAGCGACAGAGACGCGCCTTCGACGAGCCGAACAACTTGCGGGGCGCTACGCGTGAAACCTGAAGCTTCCGCCTGAACGACATAGACCCCGGACGTGAGCAAGCCGAACCGATAACGGCCTTCGCTGTCGACGCGGACGCTCGCGCGCCACCCGCCGTCGCGCCGTGAGAGCAGCACCGTCGCTTCCGGCACCCCCGCATCTTGCGGGTCGACCACATGGATGTCGATAGAATCCGCAAGCACAGCGCTCGCGACAAAAGTGAGGAGAAAAGTGAACAGAACGCGCATCTGAGACCTCCCAGTCAACACTGAAAGTCCCGATAGCAGGCGATGACGAAGGCAAGAAAAAAAGCTTCTCGCCTTCGGTGGACGAGAAGTTTCGCTCTAGCCTGCCTCGAAACCGGGCTCTTCCCACCGAAGAGCACCCCGACTTCTCGACTCGGGCAGGTTTCCTGACTCACGGATCCGCGCCGTCCGTCCGCCTTCCCCCCAGCATCGCCGAGAGTGGCTGCCAATCGCTTGGCCTGGACTTAGGCTTTCCGCTTACAGTGGCGTGGGCCGTTGAGGTTTTTCACCCCATTCCCTTTTACCCGAACCATTCGGGCACCTGAGCCTGTCTGTCGCCGGGAGTATAGCAAGAAACTAGTGGAGAGGTGCTACTCAAGTCCAAATATGGAGGTAGCCTCAATGGGCTATAATGAGCGCTTTGCCTGACGATGAAGAAGCTCACAATGGACGCACTCGAGATGGCCGGACGTCGCGTTTTCGTGCGCGTCGACTTCAACGTGCCGCTAAAAGACGGTGTTGTTCAAGAGGATACGCGGATCCGAGCCACGCTCCCGACACTGAAACGAGCACTCGACGTGGGCGCGAGACTCGTGCTCGGCTCGCACCTAGGACGCCCGAAAGGAAGGCCACGCCCCGAGCTGAGCCTCGCGCCGGTAGCCGAGAGGCTCTCGGAGCACCTCGGAAAGCCGGTCCGCTTCTGCGGACAAACCGTCGGCGACGCCGTGGACACAGAGGTGGGAAAGCTCGCGAATGGCGAGATGTTGCTCCTCGAAAACCTTCGCTTCAGCCCCGGCGAGACCGACAACGATGCTGACTTCGCGCGCCGCCTCTCGACGACCGCCGAGCTCTACGTGAACGACGCCTTCGGCACCGCGCATCGCGCGCACGCGTCCACGCAAGGCATGGTGCGGTATTTCGAGCAAGCCGCTGCCGGAACGTTGATGGAAAAAGAGCTTCACTATCTAGACATGGCGCTCACCGATCCACCCCGCCCATTTACCGCCATGCTCGGAGGCGCGAAAGTCTCCGACAAAATCAAGGTGGTACGCTCGCTGCTCGAAAAAGTCGACCGCTTGCTCGTCGGAGGAGGCATGGCCTACACATTTCTACGGGCACAAGGACTTCCTACTGGGAAGTCGCTCGTGGAGGAAGACAAGATCGAGCTCGCCAAGAGTCTTCTCGAGGAAGCTGGCGACAAACTCGTACTGCCCCTCGACCACATCGTGGCCGCGAAGTTCGACCCGGAAGCCGAGCACCGAGTGATGCCGATCGGCGAGATCCCGGACGGCTGGATGGGACTGGACATCGGCCCCAAGACCGTCGCCGCCTACGGCGACCAAATCCGCGCCGCGAAAATGATTCTGTGGAATGGCCCGATGGGTGTTTTCGAGATGGAGCCCTTCGCCAAAGGAACAGTGGCGCTCGCCGAAGTCATAGCCGCGAGCGATGGAACGAGCGTGGTCGGAGGCGGTGATTCCGTCGCCGCGGTACACAAAGCCGGCGTCGCCGACCGCATCACTCATATCTCGACGGGCGGAGGCGCGTCACTCGAGTTTCTCGCCGGAGCAAAGCTACCGGGAGTCGAGGTATTGACGGATGCGTAGACCCATCATCGCCGCCAACTGGAAGATGCACATGACCCTCGGCGAAGCCACCTCGCTCGCCCAAGCAGTCGTCGACGGCTGCCGCGATATGGAGGATGTGGACATCGTGCTCGCCCCACCCTTCACGGCCTTGAGCAAAGTGCGCGAGGAAATTCGCGATACGCCCATAACACTCGGCGCACAGAATCTGTATTGGGAAGAAAAAGGCGCCTTCACGGGCGAAGTGTCACCCCTCATGCTGAAGGATGTGGGCTGCGACTACGCGATCGTTGGCCACTCCGAGCGCCGTCAGCTCTTCGGAGAGACCGACAAGAGCGCGAACAAGAAGGTGCTCACCGCGCTGACCCATGACCTCATCCCGATCCTGTGCGTAGGCGAGACCGACGCCGAGCGCGACCGAGGCGTGACCTACGTCGTCGTCGACCGCCAAGTGAAAGAGGCGCTCAAAGACGTGGCCGAAACCCAGCTCGACCGCATCGTCATCGCCTACGAGCCGATCTGGGCGATTGGCACCGGCCGCACCGCGACCCCCGCGCAGGCGGAGGAAGTCCACCAATCCATCCGCGGCCAGCTCGCGAAGCTCTTCAACACCGACGCCGCCGAGACCGTCCGCATCCTTTACGGCGGCAGCGTAAAACCGGATAATGTAGACGACCTCATGGCAGAGGCCGATATCGACGGAGCCTTGGTCGGAGGAGCGAGCCTGAAGCCCGACTCCTTCAACCGCATCTGCGGCTTCGAACGGAGAACGTAGAAAATGTTAGTCATTCTCATCACGATCCTTCACATCTTCGTGAGCTTCTTTTTGATCCTCATCGTCCTGACGCAACAGGGCAAAGGGCAGGATCTCGCAAGTGCGTTCGGCGGAACCGGCTCGCAGACAGCCTTCGGCGCTCGCGGCACCGCCACCCTGCTCTCCAAGATCACCGCCTTTGCGGCGGCCCTGTTCATGGTGACCTCCCTCAGCCTGAGCTACCTCCGGCCCGCGGTCACCGGAGACACGGTCATCCCGGACATCCCGGCAGGGTCCCAACCGGCGGCGGGAGAGCCGTCTGGCGAAACGCCTGAAGCCGGAGCCGACGACACCAACGCTGGCGAATCAGAAGACCCGCCCGCCGAAGGCGAATCACCGGACCCGCAGTAGAGTCGAGCACGAGAGACAGCCGCTCAGTCGGTCGATCTTGCAGTTCTCACTCTACATTCTTATAATGACGCGTCTTTAGGGACGCCTTCCTACTTGCCGAAGTGGTGGAATTGGTAGACACGTGCGCTTGAGGGGCGTATGGGGTAACACCTGTGGGGGTTCGAATCCCCCCTTCGGCACCAACCTCAACTAAGTCCTTTAGCCATCCGACTTAGCTTTCTCACCTTCACGCTCA
>JAPUKT010000192.1 GCA_027295555.1 Deltaproteobacteria bacterium | reverse complement strand
CCCGCACCCTGATCGATCCGCGGCACTTCGCCGCGGCCCAGGAGGGCACCCCCTATCTCGCCCCCCAGGTGCTGCTCGATGTCGACCACTCGATGGCCCTGATGCGGGACGAGACCTTCGGCCCGGCGATCGGCATCATGGCCGTATCCGACGACGCCGAAGCGGTCGCCATGATGAACGATAGCCAGTACGGCCTCACCGCGTCGGTCTGGACCGACGACCTCGAGCATGCACAGGAGATCGGAAGCCGAGTCGAAACCGGAACCTGGTTCATGAACCGCTGCGACTACCTCGACCCCGAGCTAGCATGGGTCGGCGTCAAGGACTCGGGACGCGGGTGCAGTCTTTCGACTTTGGGCTACGCGCAACTGACGCGGCCAAAGTCGTTTCATCTGCGTCATGCTCCTGCATAGCCTGGCCATCATCGAGTACGTCGCTATAGTCCGGCCCGATGAAGCCGCCTGTCCTCCGCTGCAGCCACGTCACCAAGCGCTACGGCAACCTCACCGCGCTCGAGGACCTGTCCTTAGAGGTGTACGAGGGGGAGATCTTCGCGCTCCTCGGACCGAACGGCGCCGGCAAGTCGACCCTGATTCACTGCATTACCGGTTTGGCCAAGCAGACGGAGGGCACGATCGAGGTCTTGGGTTTCGATACGCTGCGCGACTTTCGAACGACGCGTCGCCTCGTCGGGCTGGTGCCGCAAGAGATCAACTACGACCCGTTTTTCACGCCGATGGAAATCCTGATGATTCAAATGGGCTTGATGGGGGTCGAGCCAGATCGCGAGCGAGTGGAAAGCCTGTTGCGAACGTTCGCTCTCGACGAAAAACGGGACGCCTATACACGAACGCTCTCCGGAGGCATGAAACGACGGCTGCTCGTCGCGAAGTCCCTCGTCCATCGGCCGAGGCTCTTGTTCCTCGATGAGCCGAGCGCTGGCGTCGACGTCGAGCTTCGGCGCGAGCTTTGGCAGGAAGTCAAAGACCTTCGGGCCGCCGGAACCACCATCGTGCTCACGACGCACTACATCGAAGAAGCCGAGCAGCTCGCAGACCGAATCGGTATCATCAACAAGGGCGAGCTGCTGCTCGTCGAGGGCCGGGATAGCCTCCTCGAACGCCACAACGGGCGGCCCCTCGAGGACATCTTCGTCGAGCTGATCCGCCGTGCCGACGGAAGGTACGTCACGTGAACCGCATCGCGCTCAAGACCCTCTTCATCAAGGAGGTCCGAAGGTTCAGCAAGGTGTGGATGCAGACGGTGCTCAGCCCATTGGTCACCACGAGCCTCTACTTCCTGGTGTTTGGTGTCGCCCTGGGCTCTCGGATCAAAGAGATTTCGGGCATGCCGTACATCCAATTCGTCGTGCCGGGCCTCGTCATGATGACGATGGTTCGAGATTCGTTCTTGAATACCTCGTCGAGCCTGTTCCAGTCGAAGATCAACGGGACGATCATCGATCTGCTGGTCGCGCCGATTGGAGCCGCGGAGATACTGCTTGCGTATGTGGCGGCGGCGATGTGCCGTGCGGTGATCACCGGCGTCCTGGTGCTCGTGGTAGCGCTGTTCTTTACGTGGTTCCCCTTGCACCATGTGGGGTGGACGATCTTTTTCACGATCTTCGTGCCCGCGACCTTTGCGCTGCTGGGGATCGTCGCCGCAGTGTGGGCCGAGAAATTCGATCACCTCGCGATCTTCCCGAACTTCGTGCTGCTGCCCTTGGCGTTCCTCGGAGGCGTCTTCTATTCGATAGACCTATTGCCCGAACCGTGGAACTCGATCAGCCGTCTCAACCCGCTGCTCTACATGGTCAACGGCCTTCGATTCGGCTTCCTCGGTGTCGCGGACGTGTCACCGGTGGCGAGTGCGGGGGTGGTCTTGATCTCCTTTGTCGTGCTGCTCGCCACGGCGGGCATCCTTCTCCAAAGTGGGTACAAACTACGCGTTTAACCGCCGTTGATCGGGCTTCCGAATGGGTGTAGGACGCCGGGATGACGGGAGGCGGCTCTCTTGGCTAGCAGCACTTATTTCTCCGATCCCGAAGCGCGCGCGTTTCTTCAAAGGCGCGTTGGGATGTTCGGTTTCATCGGCGCGCTCATAGGTGGGACGGCCCTGCTCTTTCGTATGGCGATCGCGGTCTTCTTCGGCTTTCTCGATGAAGAGATCCAAAATCCGAGCTTCATTCTTCATGCGTTGTCCATCCTGCCGATGCTCGCCATCTGGCTGATCTGCCGGCGAGGCGATCTCAAGCTGAGGACGATCGGCATCGTCGAGTATGCGGGGCTCTTTGGAGCCAGCCTCGGCTACATCGGCATGGGGATGAATATCCGACCCGAAATCGGCGCCGCGACGATCACCGCCTTCATCCTCGCATTGATCATATTCGCGCGGAGTGTGTTCGTCCCGAGCACGGGGCGACGAACTGCGGTGCTCGGGATCTTGATCGGAGTTCCTTTGGTCGCGGCAATGTACGCGCACTACCTGACGGTCGACCTCAGCATCTGGCGCCGCCTCGGCTACTACGACGATCCCGGGCTCTCCAAGTATCGAGTGGCCGGGGCGGAGCTGGTGATCACGCTCATGTGGTGGACGCTGACCGTCGGTCTGGCGAGCCTCGCATCGCGTGTGATCTACCGGTTGCGGCGGGAAGTGAGCAACATTCAGAGCCTCGGCCAGTACAAGCTCGAACGAAAGCTCGGCGAAGGGGCGATGGGCGTGGTCTACGAGGCAACCCACGGAATGCTCAAGCGGCCGACGGCGATCAAGCTCTTGAAGCCGGAGATCGCCGACCCGGATTCGCTCGTTCGTTTCCGCCGCGAGGTGCGGCTCACGGCCAAGCTCACCCACCCAAACACCGTCACTATCTATGACTACGGGCGCACGCCCGAGGGGCTCTTTTACTATGCGATGGAGCTCCTCACGGGGGCAACGCTCACTCAGGTGGTCGAGGCCGGGGGTCCGCAGCCGGTTGAGCGGGTGGTTCGGGTGCTCCGAGACGCTGCGTTGGCGCTTAACGAAGCACACGATGTCGGCCTGATTCACCGCGACATCAAGCCCAGCAACATCATGTTGGCGCGCCAGGGCGGGGTGCCGGACGTCACGAAGGTGCTCGACTTCGGCCTCGTCAAGAACCTAGGCACGGTCGATGAGCTCGAACGCACGAACACGATGTCGATCAAAGGCACACCGCACTACTTGAGCCCGGAAGCGATCCAGGATCCACAGGACATCGATGCGCGAAGCGACATCTACGCGCTCGGTGCGGTGGGTTATTACCTGTTGTCTGGGCGCCACGTGTTCGAAGGAAAGACGATCATCGAAGTGTGCATGCACCATTTGCACACCCAGCCAGTCCCGCTTCGCGAGCTCCGCCCGGGCGAGGTTCCTGCGCAGCTCGAGGAGATCGTCTTCGCGTGCTTGGCGAAGTCACAAAGCGATCGTCCCTCGTCCGGCCAAGAGCTCGCTGACGCCCTCGACGAGTTGGAGGTGGCGCAGTGGACACGGACCGACGCAGAAGGCTGGTGGGACACCTATGGTCCAAAGATCGAGCGCGCCAAAGAGCCGATCTCGAGCAAGGTGACCGACAAGACGCTCGCGATCGATCTCGAAGACCGCTAACTCACATCGAGCGGTGGTCGCACCGTAGCGGGTGATCGGGTGGCACCTCGACGAAGATGAGACTGAGACCGTCGGGGTCGGTGACCCGAAGCTCGATCAAGCCCCACGGCTTTTGCACCGCGCCTTCGATGATCGGCACACCGGCAGCGCGAAGCTTGGCCTCGGTTTCACGCGCATCCCTGACCTGCAACCAAAGCTCGGTAGCTGAAGTTGGTGACTCCACGGCGTCGGCGGTGATTTCCAGGTAGCCGCCACCCAGGAAGAACACGACCCCGCGCCCGGCGCCCCGCCCGAACTCGCGCATCGGATGGAGCCCGATCACGTTCTGGTAGAAGTCGAGACTTCGCTCCAAATCGCGTGGATGAAGCATGAAACGGCTGGAAAGAATCTCCATGGTCCCGACTACGGCTCTTCTGAGCCAAAGATCACAACGATTTATTGCGTCCCCCTTGACCCGGGGGGGTATTCACCACAGAATGGCAAGACAATGGTCCAGAAGGCCCTAGCTATGAGCACGGAGATGGACGCGGAGCGCGCGAGCCGTTTGGTTGCCCTCATGGGCGGTGTTGTAGTTGTAGTCGGCCTCATTATTAGCCTTCTGCTAGTTACGCAGGCATAGGCGGGGACCAGACCACCCACTCACCAATCCACTTAGTTTCTGGCCCCCGCATCTCGATGCGGGGGCTTTTTTGTTGACCAAGACCCATGAATAATTACTCACAACGCAAAACTACAGGCACCTGGCATATGCCGGGCATGCCGGAGTTTGCCCGTGACAAAGGTGCTCGGTCGTCGTTCGACCCGGCACCTTTTTTGTGGCCCGTGCGCTGCTTGAATGCCGCTCCGAATCGTTTAGTTGGAGCGGTCCACCCAGTGAGGAGACCGTCGTGACGCCCGCCAACCCCAAGCTCAAGAATCGCATCGGCGAGTCGCTTTCCGGAGCCAGTATCATCTGGGAATCGCTCGTACGCGAGGGGGTCGAGGTCTGCTTCGGATATCCGGGCGGCGCAATTATGCCCGCCTACGACGCGATGATTCAGTACCCGATCCACCACGTGCTCACGCGACACGAACAGGGTGCGTCGCACATGGCCGACGGCTATGCGCGCGCATCGGGTCAGGTCGGGGTGTGCATCGCGACTTCCGGTCCTGGCGCCACCAATCTCGTGACCGGCATCGCCACGGCCATGCTGGACTCGATCCCGATAGTCTGCGTCACCGGCCAGGTGCCGTCGCACTTGATCGGAAGCGATGCATTCCAAGAGACCGATATCACCGGCTGTACCATCCCGGTGACCAAGCACAACTACCTGGTGACCAAGCCCGAACAGATTGCCCCAACGATTCGCGAAGCCTTTTACATCGCGCGCTCTGGTCGCCCGGGCCCGGTGCTCGTCGACATCACCAAGGACGCCCAACAACAGAGCTGTGTGTTCGAATGGAGTGACGACGAGATCGTGCTGCCCGGCTACCGCCCCGACTACGCGCCGCTCGCCGAGCAGCTCGAAGAGGCGGTCGAGCTCATCCAAAACGCCAAGCGCCCCATCCTCTTTGCGGGGCACGGTGTCATGATGTCGCAGGGTACTGGCGCTTTGTTGGACTTCATCAACAAGACCAACATTCCCGTCGCATGCACCTTGCTCGGCCTGAGCGGTTTCCCCGCCAGCCATCCGCGCAACCTCGGCATGATGGGCATGCACGGAGAGATCTGGGTCAACAAGGCGATCCAGGATTCGGATCTGATCATCGCCGTCGGTATGCGCTTCGACGACCGCGTCACGGGTAACCTCAAGACGTACGCTCCGAATGCAAAGAAGATCCATATCGAGCTCGACCCGGCCGAGATCAACAAGAACGTCCGCGTCGACGTCCCGATCGTCGGCGACGCTCGCGCGGTGCTGCAAGAGCTGCTGCCCCACGTCGATAAATGCGACCGGGAAGAATGGCTCGCCTATATCGAGGAAATCAAAGGCGATTCCTCGGTGCACGACATCAAGAACCTCCCGGACATGGGTAAGCTCTTCGCAGCTCACGTCATCCACGACCTCTATCGACATACCGAAGGCAAGGCGCTCATCGTGACGGATGTCGGCCAGCACCAGATGTGGGAGGCGCAGTACTACAAGCACGACTATCCGATGAAGCTGATCACGTCCGGCGGCCTCGGGACGATGGGCTTTGCGTTGCCCGCCGGCATCGGCGCCAAGTTCGCCAAGCCCGAGGACTCGGTGTGGATCATCTGCGGTGACGGCGGCTTTCAAATGACACAGGCGGAGCTTTCCACCTGCGCCCAGGAAGGCATCAAGGTGAACATCGCGATCATCAACAACGGATTCCTCGGCATGGTCCGCCAGTGGCAGGAGTTCTTCTTTGGTGGGCGCTACGTCGCGACACCGTTGATCAGCCCCGACTTCGTGAAGATCGCCGAGGCTCATGGGCTGACTGGAATCCGCGTCGAGAAGCGCTCCGAGGTCGAAGCTGCCGTCCGGAAAGCCGAGGAGACCGAAGGCACGGTCCTGATCGACTTTCGGGTCGAGCAGGAAGACTCCGTCTATCCAATGGTTCCGGCCGGAGCGAACCTGGACGATATGATTGAGCGCCCCCACGAGGCGGGCGAGCATGAACACAATCCCATCTTCGAGACCGGGGAGGACGACTGATGTCCCAGAGCGTCAAAAGAACTTTTGCTGTCTTCGTGGAAGACAAGCCAGGTGTGCTGAACCGAGTGGCTTCGTTGTTCCGACGCCGAAGCTTCAACATCGACTCGCTCAACGTGGGAGCCACGCACGAGCCGGGCGTCTCGCGCATGACGATCGTCTGCGATGCGGACGAAGACAAGGCGAAGCGCATCGAGGCCAACCTCTACAAGATGGTCAACGTGCTGTGGGTCGACGACATCACCCACAAGCAGTCGATCAGCCGCGTCCTCGCCTTGGTCAAGGTCAACTGCAAGCGCGACCAGCGCGATGAAATATTGAAGATTTGCGACGTGTTCCGTGCTCGGGCGATCGATATGTCGCCCGAAAGAGTCACGATTGAAATCACTGGACCGCAGGACAAGGTCGACGGCCTCGTGTCGGTTCTACGGGCCTTTGGCATCTTGGAGATGGTACAGACCGGGACGGTCGCGATGACTCGCGGCGTCGAAGAACACGATCTCGCCCACCCCACGGTGCCTGCCTCCCGCTCGACGGCGGCATAACCCCCCATTTGGAGAATTGAGAAACACATGACTCAGATTCGGTATGAAAAGGATGCGGACGTCTCGTTGATTCGAGGCAAGAAGGTCGCAATCGTGGGCTACGGCTCCCAGGGCCACGCGCACTCGCTCAACTTGAAGGAGAGCGGCGTCGACGTCCGTGTGGGCTTGCAAGAAGGCAGCAAGAGCAAGGCAAAAGCCGAAGCAGCGGGGCTTACCGTGAAGTCGGTCTCCGACGCGGCGAAGGAAGCCGATGTGATCATGATCCTGGCGCCCGACACGGCGCAGCCGGCGATCTACACGGAGCATATTGCGCCCAACCTCGAGGCCGGCAACATGCTGATGTTCGCGCATGGCTTCAACATCCGATACGGCACGATCGAGCCGCCGAAGGAAGTCGATGTCACGATGGTGGCCCCGAAGAGCCCGGGGCATCGAGTACGCGAGACCTACCAGGAGGGCGGGGGCGTGCCTGCCCTTCTCGCCGTCCATCAGGAT
>JAPUKT010000191.1 GCA_027295555.1 Deltaproteobacteria bacterium | reverse complement strand
GCAAAGTCTTGACCCGCCCATCCATGATCTCGGGGGACTCCGTATACTCGGAGACGTCGACCACGGGCACGCCGCCTTCACGAAGGGCGCGCGCCGTCCCGCCGGTGGATAGAATCTCGACCCCAGCGTCGGAGAGCCCTTTCGCAAAGTCGACCACCCCGGTTTTGTCGGAAACCGAAATCAGTGCGCGTTTGATCTGTGTCATGCCCCTGCTTTCTGGCGGCCCGCTCGGCCTTTGAAGGTCGGGCCATACCGCGCACCCAGAATGTCGTCAATCGAGGATGGACAAATTCCGGGCCCGAGCGCGATCAGCCCTGGAAACCACCGATCTCGTCGAGCTCTTGCATCTGCGTGAGGGTTGCGTCCATCCATGGAGCAAGCTTCCCGTTGCGAATCATTTTACGCGCTTTACGCATCAATGCGCCATAGAAGTGGAGGTTGTGGAGGGAGAGCAGTCGCGGGCCGAGCATCTCGTCGGCCTTGAAGAGATGCCGAAGATAGGAACGCGAATAGGTCGTGCAGACGGAGCAGTCGCATCGAGAGTCGAGCGGGGACTCGTCATCGTGGTGTCGGGCTTGGCGGAGATTGACGCGACCACCCCAGGTGAGGGCCTGCCCATTGCGTGCATTTCGGGTCGGCAGGACGCAGTCGAACAAATCGATGCCAGTGGCCACCGCGCGAAGCAGGTCGCTAGGAGTGCCCACGCCCATCAAGTACCTCGGGCGATCCGCTGGCATCGCTGGCCCTACGTCGCCCAACACGTCGTACATCTCGGAGGGAGGCTCACCGACGGAGAATCCACCGAGCGCAACGCCATCGACCTCGAGCGCAGCGATGGTCTGCAAGTGCGAGAGCCGCAGATCGCGCTCGGTGCCTCCTTGCACGATGCCGAACCGAGCCTGCCCTTCGGCCGCGGGCGCCTGGAGGCTCCGCTTGGCCCACGCGGTCGTACGCGCGATCGCCTGCTCGACGACGGCCCTGGGCGCACCACCGGGCGGACACTCGTCGAGCACCATCGCCACATCGGAGCCGAGCAGCGCCTGCATCCGCATGGCTTCTTCGGGCGTCAACCTGTGCTCGGTACCATCGAGGTGTGAACGAAAGGTAATACCATCGTCGTCGATGGTCCGATGCTTCGCCAGCGAGAACACCTGATAGCCGCCGCTGTCGGTGAGAAGCGCATGCGGCCACTTCATGAAGCTGACCACCCCACCCTGCCGTGCGACCAGCTCCGTGCCCGGCCGCAGCCATAGGTGATACGTATTGGCGAGGATGATTCGGGCGCCCGTGGACGCCACTTCCTCTGGAGTGAGCGCTTTCACCGTCGCCTGCGTTCCGACCGGCATGAAGGCGGGCGTTTCGATGGTGGCACGCGGCGTCGTGAAAACACCGCAACGCGCCGACCCGTCGATGGCATCCGCGCGAAACGAAAACCCGGGTGTCGGAAGCGTCATGCGTGCGCCCCGCGAATTAGCATGGCGTCGCCGTAGCTATAGAACCGATACCTTTGATCGATCCCCTCGCGATACGCACGCCGGGTGAGATCAGCGCCCGCGAAAGCCATCACCAACGCCAGCAAAGTCGAACGCGGAAGATGGAAATTGGTGACGAGATGATCAATGACACGAAAACGATACGGTGGCTTGATGAACAGTCGCGTCTGCCCGGTGCCTGCCAGCGGCTTGCCGTCCGGATCCATCGCGGACTCCAGCGTTCGGACGACCGTCGTACCCACCGCGACCACGGGGCGCCCCTCAGCACGCGCGCGCGCGATCACATCGACCGTGGGCTGCGGCACTTCGTAGGCCTCCCCGTGCATGCGATGATCGTCCAACCTATCGACTTGTACGGGGCGAAACGTGCCCGGCCCGACGTGCAGTGTCACGTAAGCGGTTCGGTGTCCCGCCGCCTCGAGCACGCTTAATAAGCGCTTCGTGAAGTGGAGCCCAGCGGTAGGCGCAGCCACCGCCCCCGTCCGGCGAGCATAGACCGTCTGGTAGCGCGCCTTGTCGGCCTCTTCGGCCGGCCGGCGAATGTAGGGAGGCAGCGGCACCCCACCGATCTCCTCGATGAGTCGATCCACGTCTCCGCCCGCCTCGAGCTCGATCTCGAGCTCCCCATGTCCGAGGACCCGAAGAACCTTCGCACGCAGCGATCCATCGAGGAGCACCAGGTCCATGTCCGGACGCAAAGCCTTCGACGCACGACCCATCGCAAGCCACTTGTCGGTGCTCTCCTCTATCTTGCGCAGCAACAAGAGCTCTACCTTGCCGCCAGTCTTCTTGTGGCCGTGAAGTCGGGCAGGAAAAACGCGGGTGTCGTTGAAAACGAACAGGCTCGGCGCAAGCAACGCGGGAAGATCCGTGAAGAGGCGGTGATCGATCTCGTCGGAGCCGACGTCGAGGACCATCAGTCTCGAAGCATCGCGTTCCGGGAGTGGTTGTTGTGCGATGAGCTCCTCGGGCAGCTCATAGTCGAGGTCTTCGATGCGCATCTAGCGTCCGGACGCCGTGATGAAGCGGACGCCGTAAGTCTCGTCGGGCTGCGCGAGGGCGCCTCGCTCGTCGCGCGGGTCGGCTGAGACTTCGACACACAGCATGTCGGCTTTGGCGTTACGCCAGGTCTTGGTCGTCTCGCCGCGCCCCACACCTTTGGCGTCATGCTTTCCACTTCGTTCGGTACGACGATCGACGATTCGGAGAACCAAGTCGACTCCGGCAAGCGCACTCACCTGCGCAGCCACGCGCTCTGCATCCTCGCCCAAGCAGAACGTATCGACGTCGCCCGGCCACCCGATCCATGCGCGGCGCTCGGTTCCGAGCGGGAGCGATTCTGCCAGCTCGAGCGAGTCGTTGAGCTCGCGTTCGAAGTCGGAGTCTGGGTCACGAAGCTCCCAGCGCACGTAGTATTCATCGGAGACGTTTTCGGTCGGAAGCTGTTCGCCGTTGGCTTTTTCCCGAACCCGGATAAAGTAGGTACCCGGCTCGATCGGAACGTTGGGCAGTCGTTCGCCCTCGCCAAGACCGCGCGTGTCCGTAAACACGACGGGCTCCTGCTCGCCCGCCCTGAGAAGCTCGAGCGTGACGTCCATGTTGGGAATCGAGCTCACCTCCAAGATCGCCAGCCGACTTTCGACGCCCGTGTGCTCGATCACGAACAGGTCGACATCGCCGGTCTTCTCGTCGAGGCGTTGCCCGAGATATGCTTTCATTTCCGTTTTTTCGGCCAGACGGTTGGCGTCCTCTTCGGTATGGTTGGGCTCGCGCTCGGACGGACCCCGTGTCGCGTAATGCCAACCCCCGACCCCTAGGAGCACGGTCGACAGCAACGCAAACACCCACCAACCCCTTCGCTTGGGCTTGAAGAGTGAATCCACGCGACGCGTACCGCTTCCGGGCGCCCGAGTCCCGAGGCCGCTCGTGCGCCAATTGTCCTCGCCGACAGTCGAAAGGTATTCGATCAGCGCGCTGCGCAGCGCTTCAGCAGACTCGTAACGGTGTTCGCGGTCTTTCTCCAGACATCGCATGATGATCTCGTCGGCCTCCGCTGGAACCGAGAGGGGCGATCGCGATGAAGGACGCAGTGGCTCCTGCGAGAGGTGCTTCGAGAGGACACCGACGGCGTTCGGCGCTTCGAAAGGGGGCTTGCCGACGACGCACTCGTACATGATCGCCCCGATCGCGTACACGTCGCTTCGCCCATCGAGATCTTGTCCCTGAATCTGCTCCGGCGACATGTAGTAAGGCGTGCCGACGATGGTACCGGCGCTGGTCACCTGCGCTTC
>JAPUKT010000190.1 GCA_027295555.1 Deltaproteobacteria bacterium | reverse complement strand
GAAGAGACTGGGTTTTGGTCGTTTCCCATCGTTCGAGCCTCAACCAGTCGGATCACGGATCGCTGGAGAGGCTCATCAAGTTCGGGTTCGTGTAAATCACCGATCGGTGCGTCAGCTGCGACGGCAAGCCAACGCGATGCGTGCAAGTTCACAGAAAAACTTGATTCGGCAAGCTCGCGACACGCGACACGGAGACTGCGGACACGCTCTGGGTCGCGCGCAATGTCGGACAACACCTTGGCAAGACTATCCGGATCACCGGGCTCGACAAGATACCCATTGTGGCCAGGCTCGACAAAATCCGGAATCCCGCCGACACGCGACCCGACGACCGGCACACCACAGGCGAGCGACTCAATGAGCGTGTTGGGAAGGTTCTCCTCACGTGATGGGAGAACGAGACCATCGCATGCTGAGTAGATCCGCGCCAGTTGCTCTTCGTCCCGAACGAAGCCTACTGCGCGAACGGGCACCGACAGAGCCTCGGCCGCTTCCGGCGCGTTGCCAACGCACACCAGACCAAGCCGATCCGTGAGATTTTCATTGCAGGCAACATGCTCCAGCGCTTCGGCGAGGACATCGAACCCCTTGCGTTTGTCCGCCAGATTGCCGGCAATGAACAACAACCAGAGACGGTCGTCATCGCAACCAAGTTCGGCACGCGATGCAGCACCATCCCGGGGGCGGAATACATCAAGGTCACAGGCGTAGGGGATGACCTCGTGACGCCACCCGGCGAACACGCGGGATCGCTTTGATTGTTCCCCAAGCCACCGGCTGGGCGTGACGACTACGCCGGCCGCATGCTCGCCGAATCGAACTCTGCGTTCCAGCACGGCCGCCGGCACGCCGACGGGATCCTCGGCGAGCTGTGGACAGTACAGACAGTCCGTCTCGAAACCAGCACACCCGGCGGTGTAGTGGCAGCCGCCCGTAAGAAGCCATTCATCGTGCATCGTGATGATGACGGGCTTCCCCAGTGTAAACAAAGACTCAAACTGATGCTGGGAGAGCAGTCCCGAAACCCAGTGCACGCTGAGCACATCCGCATCGCACACAGCGGGAACCGAGGTGAGATCAACGCCATCGAGCGGCCAACTGAACCAGGCCGTGCTCAACCCGGTCCGATTCGATCTAATCGCAATACGATCAACGAGTCTGCGGAGCTCTGCGTTCTCCGCGTCGCACGGGCGGCCAGCCACCGTCAGAATCGCTCTGTCGGGCGGCGGGTCAGCCTCCAACACCACCATCGTGCTCTGCACACCAACGCTTCGAAGGGCATCGTGATGGCGAAGTGCAGCCCCCGCAGCGCCACCGTGGGTTGCGTATGTGCTCAGCACGGCAACTCGCATTGGACTCTGAGGCCGATCGGACAACCGTGGCTCCTTGTGAGTTTGAGCTCGAACACCAGATCGAGCAGACACCGTGGCCTGCCCCTGGCCACCGATTCGCACTCGTAAATGTTATCTCGCCCTCACGCCTTTGCCAACACCTCTTCGTCGCTGTGGATCGCCCAGGATGCCCGTCCCGGGAGATCACACATCCCATAGTGAGTGAGACTGTGTCGCTCGTAGCGCTCACGCGGAACGATGTTTAGCACAATGCATTTGAACTTTTCAAGCTCCCGCACATGATGCGCCTCGAACTGCGCAGAGGGGAGACGCGAGTCCTGCCACACTTTGTCAGGAAGCGTGACAACACCAAGCTCAATGGAATACTGTCCACACCTGAGACAAAGCTCCACTTCGTGAAGAACCCGGAGGCGTTGACCGGCTTCAACGACCTCCGGAAGATCGATACTGCTTTGCATCATGTGTTTCGCGTGCACCATGATACCATGCCGGTCGCGTATCGCGAAACCGGCGCTGGGCTGTTCGATGCGTTCAAGGATCTCATATTCAACCGCGATCACCGCGCGTTCGCCCTGATGAAAACATTGACAGGGTTGCATGTCCACTTTGCACAGCGCGAGACTGACCGCCCGAATCCGCTCGCCGCCAACAATATCGTCCGCCTTCAGAATGTTGAATGCTTTCGGCGCAGGCCAGCGCTCGAGCCCTTCCTTTGTCTTCGTCGAGGATCCGGGGGTTGCGTTCTTGTTTCGATCGGATTCAATCGCGTGTCCATCCGTGCCGGGGGATCGCGAGACGCGCGTGTACACGGCAACTGCTTCCCGGGAACATCCGAGAAACTGCGCGCATCCACGATCTAACACGAGGGCTCGGTCACAGAACTGCTGCACGGAAGCCACATCATGGCTCACGAAGAGAACGGCTGTGCCATTGTCTAGCAGCAAGCGCAGACGGGCAAAGCATTTCTGCTGGAAGAAAATGTCCCCAACCGCGAGGGCCTCGTCGATAAGGAGCACATCGGGATCGAGCATCACCTGGACGGCGAAGGCGAGGCGCATACGCATGCCGCTGGAATAAATCCGCAGGGGCCTGTCGATGAAATCACCGATGTCGGCGAACTCAAGCACCTCGCCGAGTCGCAGGTGGACTTCGCGACGCCCAACGCCGAGGACCGCTGCGTTCAGATAGACATTCTCCCGACCGGTAAAGTCCGGGTTGAAGCCGGCGCCGAGTTGAAGCAATGCCGCCACGCGCCCGTGCACCTCGGAGCGGCCGGTCGTCGGACGCAGCGTGCCCGCAGCGATCTGGAGAAGTGTGCTCTTGCCACTCCCGTTACGGCCCAGTATGCCGAGGGCTTCGCCCCGGCTGACCTCCAGCGAAATCGGCTTGAGGGCCTCCACCCGTTGATGCGCCCGGGAAGCCGTGGCAATCAGGTATTCCTCGAGGCGCGAGCGGATACCTCGCCCGTTGGTTCCGCCGATCGCTCCGGCAATGCGACGCAACAACGGGGCCTTGAGTCTCGACACCGGATCCAACCAGACCTCGTAGGTCTTGCTCACATCGAGGAGCCTCACAACGGCATCGTTTCCACTGCGCATCTCCGCCGACTCCATTGCTTTCCCTCTGGCATTGACCGCAGCTTGAGGTTGCCGTGGATGATGCCCTTCTGGTGGCCGTGGTGAACGGCGTTACAGACCGTGGCGAAGAGTCTCAGAAGCTGCCGTATAATATGTTCTTGTACGCTGTCATGAGGCTTCGACCGGCGAGACCGTCAGGATCGTTAGGGTCGTGTCCGGTATCACCCTCCGCGGTCGTGCACGACCCCGTCCTGATCGGCAAGTTTCTCACGCACTGCGGGTTGCAGCAGCCCTCGCGGGCCAGACGCGCCCTGCGGGCCCGGCGCGGTTTGTGCAGAGTGATTGCACACACGAGCCCCTTTTACCTGCCTTCGGTTGCCCGCCCCCCAACGGCGGGACTTTTGGGCAGCTACCCACTTGACGGCCTCGCCCCAACCGCGCCGCCCGAAATGTCCTACCCGT
>JAPUKT010000019.1 GCA_027295555.1 Deltaproteobacteria bacterium | reverse complement strand
GGCCGGGACCCAAGCCGCCCAGCCCCAGGCCAGCAGCGAAGCCATACTCGGGGCCGTTTAGTTTCGGTATATTCGGGGTGGCACCTGTGATGCTGAGAGAGGTGAACTGATCCGGGTCATACGTGCTAGGTCCTGCGAAGGCCTCCATCCAAAGCCAGCCCTGCGTCTTCTTGTAGTACACGCTTCGCTTCTCTTCCTCCGGGGGAGGGGCTTCCTGAGGGGCGGGAGCCGGCTCGGCCGGAGCCGCCTCCGACACGCTGCCGACCGCCCCTTCCTGCGCGGACGCGGACGAAGCCAGCACCAGCGCGGTGCCAACGAACAAAACAACGTACTTCATCGGTTCTTTCCCCCGGGGTGACTCGGTTGCCAACATCGACCAGCTTGCAGCGCGCGGAGCAAAACGGGAAGTTCTTGGCGTATTTCGCGAACTGCTCCTTGCAAATCGGACAGCGTCCGGTTTTTATCGGGGCTGACGATAACACAGAGATGAGGTGGTGTGAGAATGGGTCCGCCCGGGGATGCATACGGTCAGTTGCGCAATATTTTCGGCTCGACCGCGGGTTTCGAGACGCTCGTTTCGGGCAACGGCGTGACGTTGCTTCACGATGGCGAGCAGGCCTTCCCGGCGATGCTGGAGGCCATAGAGGCCGCCGAGCGCGAGATCCTGCTCGAAATGTACTGGTTTGGCTCGGACGCGGTCGGCCGTCAGTTTGCGGAGGCTCTTTCTTCCCGGGCGAAGGCAGGCCTTCGTGTCCGGGTCATTTACGACGCCGTCGGGAGCGTCCAGAGCGATGGCCGCATGTTTGCGCGCATGCGTGACGCAGGCTGCGAGGTTGAGCAGTACAACCCGATCGCCCCCTGGCGGGCCCGCTTTCGGATCGGCGTCGTCAATCATCGCGACCACCGAAAGCTCCTGATCGTCGACCGGCGGGTTGGATTCACCGGTGGCGTCAACCTCGGGAACGAATGGGCCCCGGAAAGCGCGGGCGGCGGAGGTTGGCGTGACGACACCATCCGCATCGAAGGCCCGGCCGTGGAACAGATGCGAAACATCTTCGTTCATGGTTGGCGACGCATCGTCGACCCCACTCCTGGCGGGAAGCCCTCCATACCGCCCGTCATCGAGATCCCGGAAGTGGCAGGTAGCCGGGTACGAGTGCTTGCCAACCACTACTTCGGCGAACGGCGCGCGATTCGACGGGCGTACCTGATCCGCATCGCCGCTGCGAAACGATCGGTCTGCATCACGAACAGCTACTTCATCCCGGACGCGCGCATCCGCCGGGTCCTCGGACAAGCCGCCAAACGCGGCGTCGACGTCCGCGTGATGATCCCCGGCAAAAGCGACTCCTTTCCGGCGCGCTACGCCGGACGAAGGCTCTACGGCCGTCTTTTGCAGGCCGGAATCAAGCTCTTCGAGTGGCAACGCTCGATCCTGCACTCGAAGACCGCGATCGTCGACGGCGAGTGGTGCACGGTGGGCACCTACAACCTCGACTACCGCTCTTGGCGCTTCAATCTGGAGGTCGTCGCTGCCATCGAGGATGCCGCGGTCGCTGGTGCGATGGAGCAGCGATTCAACGAAGACCTCGAGCAAGCCAAGCCGATCTCGTACGAGCAGTGGAAGCGTCGCCCGCTGCTCGTCCGAGTGCTAGACCGCTTCTTCTACCTGTTTCGCAAGATGCTGTGACGTGGAACGCGAGCCCGAGCACATCTACCTAGACCCCCTCGACGCGATTTGGTTGACGGTTGCTGAACGCGTCGGGTTTCGCGTCGAACGGTCGGATGAGGTCTATGCCTCGACCGATGGACGAGGAACGATGGTGATCGGTACGCCCGACACCCTCGATCACGACGACTGCCTGGCGCAAATGATCCTACACGAGCTCTGCCACTCGTTGATCGAAGGGGCGGAGAGCCTCGGTGTTCCGGACTTTGGGCTCGACAACGAAACGAGCACCAACGCGGCGCGGGAGCATGCCTGCTTGCGGCTGCAGGCGTGGCTCACCGCCAAGCACGGCCTTCGAAGGGTATTGGCCCCCACGACGGACTTCCGAGGCTACTACGACCAGCTCCCGGAGGACCCGCTGGACGGCGACGACCCAGCAGCCGCCGCTGCCCGAGAAGGAGCCGAGCGGGGCGCCGAGCGACCCTGGGCGCCGCATTTGGAGGACGGTCTGAGGGCCACCGCAAGGGTGGTCGAGGTGGCCCGAGAGCTCGGAGCCCATGACCCCTCCGCCAAAAACCCTCCGATCTGGGCGCCCAGCAAGCGCTAGGTCCGCTGGCACTAGCGCCGCCAACTGGCGCCTCGGGGCCCCCGTGGTATACCGCCGCCGCCTCTTCGGAGGCCGGGGGCCTTAGTCCCCGAAATCACACACATCTCCTGGCTCGATCAGTCGTTCCGGTGCCCTGGCTACTCGCTTGGGTTGTTCGACTGGGGAGATGGCAGCGCAACCGAAAGGAGAAACGAGCAATGGCAGAACCAACTCACGAGATCCAGGAAGCGCCCGAGCTGGCGGCCCTGGGAAGCCCCGACGTGGCCTCGGGTGACCTACCGATCGGCCTTCGCGCCCTCATCGATGCGGGAGTCCACTTCGGGCATCAAACGAAGCGCTGGAACCCGAGGATGCGTCCGTACATCTACGGCGCCCGCAACGGGATTCACATCATCGACCTCGATCAGACGGTGGAGCTCTTCAAGCGTGCCTTCGGGTTCATGGCAGATGAGGTCGCGCATGGCGGTCACGTGCTGTTCGTCGGCACGAAGCGGCAAGCAGCTGAGGTCGTCTACGAAGAGGCAGTCCGCGCTGGGCAGTTCTACGTGACCGGCCGATGGCTTGGCGGCACGCTGACCAACTTCCGCACGATGAAGAGCGGCATCGACCGGCTGCGCGATATCGAGCAGCAGATCGAAGACGGCACGATCAGCGGTCTGCGCAAGAAGGAAGCGCTTTCACTCCGCCGTGAGGCCGCGAGGCTCGAGAAATACCTGGGCGGCATCAAGATGATGAACGGCTTGCCGGCCGTTCTCTTCGTGATCGACCCGAACAACGAGCACATCGCCGTTCGCGAGGCCCGAAAGCTTCACATTCCCATCGTCGCGCTGACCGACACCAACTGCGATCCGGACCTCATCGACTTCATCATCCCCGGCAACGACGACGCGATTCGCTCGATCAAGCTGATCACCTCTCGCATCGCGGATGCCTGCATCGAAGGCCAGCTGCGCCATCGGGAGTTCATTCAGCACGAGGGCGCACAAGCCCCCGACGCCTCGGGCGACGGAGTTCAGATCGAGTTCGCCCGCAAGCGCGGCACCGCCCCTTCGGCCCCCGAGGGCGGCGGGGCTTGAGGCCCGACAACAGGTAGGAAAATGTCTGAAATCACGGCACCCATGGTGAAGTCACTTCGCGATCGCACTGGCGCCGGCATGATGGCGTGCCGCGACGCGCTTCGGGAAACCGAGGGTGACGAGGAAAAGGCAATCGAGATCATTCAGAAAAAGGGCCTCAGCCAGGTCGCAAAGAAGGCGGGTGCTATCGCTGGGGATGGCCTCGTGCACGCGTACATCCATGGTGCGGGCCGGGTCGGCGTCCTGATCGAGGTCAACTCCCAGACCGACTTCGTGGCTCGCAACGACGTTTTCCAGCAGTTCGTCGAGGAGACCGCCATGCAAGTAGCCGCCGAGGCGCCGCTTTTCGTGAGCGAGGAAGGCATTCCTGAGAACGAAATCCTCGCACGCAAGGCGATCTACCGCGGTCAGCTCGAAGAGGAAGCCAAGGCCACGGGCAAGGAAAAACCGGCCGCCGCCATCGAAAAGATCATCGAAGGCAAGCTCGCTAAGTGGAAGAAGCAGGCATGCTTGCTCGACCAGCTATCGATCATGGGCGACGAAAAGACCATCCGGCAGCGTACCGACGAGCTTTCCGCCAAGATGGGGGAAAAGATCAGCATTCGCCGGTTCACCAGGTACGAGCTCGGTGAAGGAATCGAGAAAAAGAAATCGGACCTGGCCGCAGAGGTGACTGAGGCGCTAAAAGGCTCTTGAGTCATGTCTGAAGGCGCCAAGCTCACGCGGGTACTACTCAAGCTGTCGGGCGAGGCGTTATCCGGTGGACCCGATGGAAAAGCCATCGAGCCCGAAACCCTCACCGCGATCAGCGAAGAACTGGCCGACGTTCACGCGCTCGGCTGCGAGATCGGCATCGTCATCGGCGGCGGCAACATCTTCCGAGGCCTCAAGGGGAGCGCCAGCGGCATGGACCGCACCGCCGCCGATCACATGGGCATGCTCGCAACAGTGATCAATGGCATCGCCCTTCAAGATGGCCTCGAGAAAGCCGGCGTCGAGACGCGCGTCATGGGCGCCCTCGAGATCAAGGCGGTTTGCGAACCCTACATTCGGCGGCGCGCCGTCCGGCACCTCGAGAAGGGCCGGGTGGTGATCTTCGTCGCCGGGACCGGAAACCCCTATTTCTCGACCGACACGGCCGCTGCGCTCCGAGCCATGGAGATCCACGCTGACGCGCTCTGCAAGGCGACCAAGGTCGAGGGGATCTACGACAAAGACCCCGCCAAGCATGACGACGCCACGATGGTGCCGCGGCTCAGCTACGACCGCTTCCTGATGGATCGGGTCGGAGTCATGGACGCGACCGCCGTGGCGTTGTGCCGCGACAACAACCTCCCGATCCGGGTGTTCCAGTTGACGCAGCCAGGCAATATTAAACGGGTTGTCATGGGCGCTGACGTCGGTAGCCTAGTCACAGCAGAAGGTTGAGCCCAGCGATTCGAGGGATAGATGCTTGCTGAAACGTTGAAAGAGCTCAAGGACAGTATCGCGAAGGCGCATGAGGCGCTGAAGCGTGATCTCGCCAAGATCCGCGCCGGCCGCGCCAACGCCAACATCCTCGATGCCGTCCGGGTCGACTACTACGGCTCGCCGACACCGCTCAATCAGCTCGCTTCGATCTCCGTGCCCGAGGCTCGGCTCATCGTGCTCAAGCCGTTCGATCGCTCGCAAATACAGCTCATCGAAAAGGCGATCATGGAGACTCAGCTCGGCCTCAATCCGTCGAACGACGGGGACATCATCCGCATCCCCATGCCTCCGCTCACCGAGGAGCGCCGCAAAGAATTGGTCAAGCTCGCGCGCAAGTCCAGCGAAGACTCCAAAGTTGCGATCCGCAAGGCGCGGCACGGCGCCAAAGACATGGTCGACAGCCTCCGAAAGGAAGGTGAGGTCGGTGAGGACGACGCCGATCGCGCCCGCAAAGAGCTCGAAGAGATCGTCAAGGGTGGCACTGCGCGCGTCGACGAGATCGTGAGCAAAAAGGAAGCCGACATCCTCGAGGTGTAATACGCTGACCTCATGGCGTGGGGGCGGCCTGGGCTCACGAAGGACCTCTTCGGGATCGACCTGCGTTCCCTGGCCCTGTTTCGCGTGGGCCTCGGCGCCGTCCTCTTGTGGGAGTTGCTCGACCGCATGAAGGGGCTCGAGGAGCACTACACCCGCGACGGGTTAGTGCCTGGTCCGGTCCTCGAGTCGCTTGCCGCACACCCGGTCTATTCTCTGCACCTCCTCGGCGATACCGTGGCGTTCCAGACGACTCTCTTCGCCATTGCGCTGGTGGCGGCCTTCATGCTGACCATCGGCTGGCGAACGCGACTGGCGACGGTCGTGTCGTTCGTCCTCATCTTATCGCTTCATTCACGCAATCCGCTCCTGCTGCATCACGGGGATTCGCTCATTCGCTTCCTCTTGATGTGGAGCATGTTTTTGCCGCTTGGCGCGCTCGTCTCAGTGGACGCGAAGCGTCGTTCGGCTCCTGCCATCGCCTCGCCCGTGCTCTCGATCGGGAGCACCGCGCTGCTGCTGCAGGGCTTTTTCGTCTATCTGATCGCGGCGATCTCGAAGCTTCAATACGATGCGTGGTGGGAAGGTCGCGCCCTCTACGCTGTCGTCCACAAGGCGAGCTACGTGCGCCCTCTCGGCGAGTATGTTGCCCAGTTCCCGGGGATCCTCGAGTTTTTCACCCATGCGACCCTCTTCGTCGAAGGCGCCATCCCCCTTCTGCTGTTCAGCCCGTGGCGGAGGGATCTCTGCCGCGTGCTCGCTGTACTGCTCGGCATTGGATTGCACGTGAGCATCTTTTCGGTCGTGGACGTTGGGACATTTCAGCCCATCACGTCTCTAGTGCTGTTTCCCGCGCTCCCCGCCTCGTTGTGGAACCGCCTCGGCTGGCGTCTCGAAGAGGGCAGCACGGTTGGGTGGAGCCCACGCCGCTGGTCCGAAGCGCTTGTTGGAATTCTTCTCGCATACTCCGTCACATCCAACGCACTGGCGCTCGGCGCAGGCATGCACACGATGCCCGAATCCATTCAAACCGTGGGTCGCATCCTTCGCCTCGATCAGCGTTGGCGGATGTTCGCGAATACCGACATCACGATTCAAGGATGGTGGGTCGTCATCGGAAAGCTCGACAATGGAGCCGAGTTCAACCTCCTTCACGGTACCCCCGAGGTGAGTCTCGAGCGGCCGGAGCGGTATTATCGGGAGATGCCGAACATGGCGTGGCGCACCTATTGGGCCAGCATCTCGCGCGACCATTACGCTTCGTTTCGCCCGTGGATGGGCCGCTACTTTTGTCGATGGTGGAACCGCGACGCTGAGCCCGCCCTCCAGGTGCAGGCCGTGCGCGTCATCTTCGTCCAGGAGCTGAACTACAAGCCAGAGCTGGGCGGCATCGTTCGTCCGAGGCAGCTCGTCGAAACCAACTGCCGCGAGCTCGACGACGCCGGGCTCTAGAACGGGCGTCCGAAGTTCACGTAGAACCGCGCGCCGCCTCCCTGGTCGAGGCCGTACGCGAACCCGAGCCGCAAAGAGTAGGACCGCACATAGCCGAGCGTGAAGTCCATCAGGAGCTCCAGCCCGGTCCCTTTGCGGAAGTCGTTGAAGCTCAGCGGCCCGAAGTACGCGTTTCCGTAGTCGAAGAAGACCAACGCGTACATGCGATCGAAGAACAGGGGCACGGTTTCCGGGCCACGCAGCACCCGCGTTAGGGGAAATCGGTATTCGGTCTGCATACGTTGGAAGCGGTCGCCGATGATCGAGAACGCCGGGTAACCGCGCAAGGCAACCCCGCCGAGTTGTTCGAAGTTGAGGATCTGTTCGATGAGCGAAGTGTCCGGAAACCCTCCCAGCGCGAAGATCCCTCTCTCGCCACGGCTGTCCTCACCTGCGCCGCCGCTGTAACGGACCGCGAGCACGTGGTGCTGGGCCCATGGCATTTCGATGAACCGTCGGATGAACCAAGAAGCGGTGATGCTTCGAAACTGGCCCCCGATGCCGGGGTGCGCAAAGGAAAGGTTCGCCCCCAACGTGCGACCCTCCGATGGCGTGTAGTCGAACGCGTGTCGACGCACGTCGTTGTAGCTCCACGAAAGCCTGATGTCCGCGTTGAGTCCAGTCGCTGGGAAGCTCGGAGGTGGAAAGTTGGGGTCGAGTCTCCCATTGAACTCGGTGAGCGGACGGGCCCAAGTGAGCCCATAGCTCGCGGCGACGCGGTTGCTGTAGAACGAGCGCGGGATGACGTAGCTCACGGACAGGCGCCCGCCGTACGAGTCTTCGACGTAGCGCCGGGCCTCGCCATTGACCACAAACCCCCCCCGCGGCACGACGCGTCGGAACAACGACAAGGAGAGATCGGGTGGCAGTCGCCGGAGCGTGTAGCTGAAGTCCGCGTTGACGTAGCCCTCGGTCAGGCTGAAGCCGAGTCGCGCGAAGAACGAGTGAAACCCCGCGGCGTCGATCCCCTCGGTGAAAATGCCCAACTGACGTCCGAAAGCGTCGTCCTCCAGGTCGATCCCCCAGAAGCGGGGATAGAGGCTCCTCGCGGCCGCGTAACGCGTTCCGATGTCGGGGACGATGCCCTCCGGAAGGTCTGCTGGAGGCCGGTCATCGACGTAGGGGGGCGCCGGTCGATCCATGCCTGGGTCGAGGTCCATCATGAAGACGTCGTACCCGATGCTCGTGTAGCCGATGTACGCGAGCCTGGTCCCGTCGGGAGAGGGCGCGGGCGTATACGCGCCCGAAACCAGGTTGGTGACCTGAAGGAGCCGCCCGCCGTTCGGCTCCCACGCGTAGATGTTGGCGATGCCGGTGCGGTCGCTCGAAAAATAGAGACGGCTGCCATCGGGCGACCATGCGGGGCCTGTGTCCATCGCACGGTCCTGGGTCACCCGTGTGATGTCACCGGTGGAGAGCTCGATCACCTGAATGTCCCGGTAGCCTCCCTTGCGCCAAACACTGTAGGCAACCTTCGTTCCGTCCGGCGAGAACCGCGGCGTGTAGACCTGTTCGAAGCGCCCGCTCTGAACGAGGATCTCCTGAGACCCCTCGATGTCGTCGAGATCGGCGATCCACAAGCTCTGGGTGCCCGCAGCGTTTCGAACGTAGGTAATCTTTTTGCCGTCCGGTGAGATGTCGGGGTAGCGCGCGCGAAGACCATGCGTCAGTCGCACACGCTTCGAAGGTTTGCGGGGCTCATACCGAAAGAGGTCGAAGAAGAAATAGATGTTGGTCCTGTACGCGTCCGCCGACTCGAAGTAGTAGCTCCCGTCCGGATGCACCGTCGGATAGCTCTCTCCCGCGCTTCGCACGAGCCTCTCGACTCGATCGTCGTTGGCGAGATCCAGCCGCCTGACCTGAGGGTCGCTACGCCCGTCGGCGACGTAGTAGATCAGGCGCTCCTCGTCGGCGAAGCGGAGCCCTCGCACCACCTGGCCTTCGAACGTGAGCCGCTTTCCCTGGACCACCCCTCCTTTCATGACGCCCAGGGCGACCTCGCCGTAGTGGGCTTTCATGTCCTCGATCCACATGGCGTAGAGCTCGGTGAAAGTCCCGCCCATGAGGCGCTTGGCCATACGGTTGACGCTGAAGGGAATGGCACGGCTCCCGTACCATTCGCCCATGTCTTCGATGACGCCCTCGCCGTAACGCTGCACCAACCAGTTCACGAACCGCGATCCGTAGAGATACCAGATATTGCTCTGGGGCCAGTAGTCGGTCCGGTTGTTGAGCGTGTCGAAGTGCAAGATGTTGTCTTCGAGCACTGCCATGCGCATGTACATCTCGAACTGCGTCGAACGCAGTCGTCCACCGGCGGTCAGGGCCGACTCGTAGTACGTCGCGATGCCCTCGATCAGCCATCGAGGCTGAAGCAGATTCGGCGCCCACACCTTTCCGAAGATCTCGTTGATGATGCGCGGGATCCCACCGATGTTGTCCAGGTGGACGATGTGCGTGTGCTCGTGGGTGACGAGCACGGTCATCCAGTCATCGAAGTCACCGAGCACCGACAGATCGTCTGGAGCGCTCGCGAAGAGCCGTATCTGGTTGTAATTGAGCGGGGTCGCCGAGCCATTGGCGAAGCCAGACTCGTCGGTGAGGGTGATCTGGACCCGTTTCTTCGGTTGATGGCCAAAGAGGGGCACCAACCGTTGATTCGCCCGTTCGGCTACCTCGAGCACCCGCCGCGCCAATAGCCCTAGCGGCTCGGGATAGTTGACCTCGAAGTGCTCGCTTCGGACGGTCCGCCAACGCTTGGTCAGGTCTTTGGTCTGGGCCCCTACCGGATTTGCCCCCAAAAGCACCAGCAGACAAGCCACTACACCCGCGGCTCGGGCCATCTCCCTGGTTCTAGCACGGGCCCCGAGCCTCCCCATAGGCGCGAATGCCGTCCTTCTTGGGCCAAAGGCTTGACCGCGTACATGGCCAGCTCCTAGCCTTAATAATGATTGGGGCTGAAGTTTCGTTAAAATGGGGTCGGAGCTAGGAGAGTTGGAGATCGAGGGTTTGACGTTGCCGCTGGCGCTGCGTTTCATCTCTGGCAAGTACCAGGGTGGAGAGTTTCCCCTTCCTGACGACGGGGAGATTATCATCGGGCGCTCCAGCGAGCTCGACATGGTCCTCGTCGAGGACATGGTGTCGCGCCGCCACGCGAAGATCTCCGTCGAGGCCGGAGATATCTTCTTGGAGGACCTCGGGTCCACCAACGGGAGCTTCGTCAACGGCGAGAAGGTGACTCGCACCAAGCTTGCCGAGGGCGACCGAATCCTGATCGGGACGAGCATCATCAAAGTGGTCGCCTCCGATGGCTCGAGCTCCGTTCAAGTCGCGAAGGCGCAGATGCAAGACGTTGCCAGCCTGAGGCCGGCGTCTGCGGCCAGCACGATGACGGGTTCGATCGCCGAAGTCACGTTGCCAGACCTGCTTCAGCTCTTCAGCGCTTCCAAGAAGACGGGCGTGCTCCAGATCACCACCGAGACCGACGTCGGCTCGATCTACCTCGACGAAGGCATGGTCCAGTTCGCGGCCGTCAACGGAGACGAGTCGGTGCCTCCAGAAAAGGCGTTCCATCGCATCCTCGTTTGGGACAAGGGCACTTTCGACCTACTCCCGAAAGTGGACCGCGAGTTCCCGACCACGATTAAGATGAGGATCGAAGGTCTCCTGATGGAGGGCATGCGTCAGCTCGACGAGATGCGTCAGTTCGGCGACGCGCTTCCATCACTTCAAACCCGCATTTCGGTCTCGTCGCCGCTCGAGAAGCCGCTGCGCGACGCGTCTCCCGAAGAGCTCGACGTCGTCCAACTCGCGCTCAACCAAGAGACGCTGGTCGACATGATGAACCACAGCGGCAAACCCGACCCGGAAATCGCCGAGATTGTCGTCGCGCTGTTGGAAAAAGGCTACCTGGCCGCGGGCTAGGCGATAGTCAGGAGCTTCGCTAGCAAGCCCTCCGAGTACTCGGAGAGCTCGGTGAAAACGACGCCCATGCCGGACGGGTCATCTTGGACGCGGACTACCTCTCCCGAGCCTTCGATCGTCTCCACGTCATCCATGATGACCGTGAAGGTGAGGTTGACCTTGGTTCCGACGGCCAGTAGCTCCTTGGAGCGAATGAACACGCCCGAGCGGGACACATTCGTGACGTACTCGTGGACGAACGCATCAAATGACTCGAACTCCTTGTTGATCGTGCGCCGTTGGTCGGTGCGTTGGTCGTCGCCTTCGCTGCCCATCGAATTCCGTCAGTTCCCGGTCAGGTCGAACTGCTCTAGATGATAGTCGTTTCGCGGCTTCAATTCGATGCGCCGTTGAAAACGCCGAGCGGCCTCCTCGACGGACCCTCTTTCCTCGCGTTCGAGCATGTCGCACACCGCTGGATGCGCGCTGATGACGATTTTGTAGCCGGGAAGGGAGTCCCGTTCTCTCCGCATCTGCCGGAAGATCTCGTGGCAGACGGTTTCTTTGGACTGCAGTTGTCCGGTCCCGTCGCAGAAGAAGCAGGGCTCGTAGAGCGTTCTCCCGAGGGATTCCCGGGTTCGCTTTCTCGTCATTTCGACGAGCCCGAGATCGCTGATTCGAATCGCCGTCGTCTTCGACTTGTCTTTCTTGAGGGCCGTGAGCAGCGCCTTGAACACTTTTTCTCGGTGCGCGTGTCGCTCCATGTCGATGAAGTCGAGCACGATCAAGCCGCCAATGTTGCGAAACCGGAGCTGATAGGCGATCTCACGCACCGCCTCCAGGTTGGTCTGAAGAATCGTCTGTTCGACGTCACGCCCCTTGCCGGTGAACCGGCCGGTGTTGACGTCGATCGCCGTCAGCGCTTCCGTATGGTCGATCACCAAGTGGCCACCCGAAAGCAGCTGAACTTTGCGCGATAACGCCCGGGTGATCTCTTCCTGGATGCCGTATTCGTCGAACAGGGGTTCGTGCCCCTCATAGAGACGGACGTCGTTGGCCCGCTCCGGCAGGAAAAGCGTCAGAAACTCCTTCAGACGCTTGTATTCGTCGGGGTCGTCGATGACGATTTCGCTGACGTCCTCGGTAAAGAGATCGCGCGCCGACTGGATCACGATGTCGGGTTCCTCATGGACGAGCGAGGGGACTTTTTTCACGGCGTCGCGCGCCTCCTGGGTCTGCTCCCAGAGCTTCACCAGGTAGCCAATGTCCGCCTTGAGCTTCTTTTTCGTCAGTCCCTGGGCCAATGTGCGGACCACGACGCCGCCTTGGGGCGGCTTGACCGAGTCAATGACCTCCTTGAGCCGTCGGCGTTCGCGGTCGTTTCCGATCCGCTTCGACACGCCCACATGGTCGACCGTAGGCATGAACACGACGTAGCGTCCTGGGAGCGACACATGGCTGGTCACCCGCGCGCCCTTGGAGCCGATCGGCCCCTTCGACACCTGCACCATCAGCTCTTGGCCTTCGTTCAGGAGATCGCGGATCGGAGTCTTTCGCGAGGCGCGATTTCTTCGTCCCTTGGTGGACCGCTTGTCGGTTTTCTCTCCCTCCTCCTCGGTCCCCGGCTCCGCCAGGAGGTCTTCGACGTGTAGGAAGGCCGCGCGATCCAGCCCAACATCGATGAACGCCGCCTGCATCCCCGGAAGGACCCGCGTCACCCGGCCGAGGTAGATGTTGCCCAGAGCAGATCGATGGTGTCTTCGCTCGACGTAGAGTTCGCGGAGCACCCCATCCGCGATGAGACCGACGCGGGTCTCCCCGATGTCGACGTTGATCAGAAGAGTGTTTTTCGCCATTCGTGTTTCCGTTTTCAGCGTTCGCGGTGATCAGGCGCGGTCGACTGGGCTTGGGGCCTCGGGTCGAGTCTGCACGAAGCGGTTGGCCCTCGCTGCTCGATTCGCGAGCGCGCAGGGCCACCGGGGACGTCTTCAGAAGAGCTAGTTCTTCCTGAAGATCTGCTCGATTTCTGCCTGCGTGCTCTCTTCGGTCTTGGATCTCGCCACCGCGATCTCCTTCACGACGAGGTTGCGCGCAGTTTCCAGCATCTTCTTTTCGCCGAAGGACAGAGATTTGTCCGCCTGCAGCCGGTAGAGGTCACGCATGACCTCCGCCACGTCGAAAACCGAGCCCGTCTTGATTTTGTCCATAAAACCGCGGTACCGGCGGTTCCAGGTCTGGTTGTCGAATACGACCGGCTGCTCCTCGAGCAGCGCGAAAATCTCCTTGATGTCGGACTCG
>JAPUKT010000189.1 GCA_027295555.1 Deltaproteobacteria bacterium | reverse complement strand
CTAACGCGGCTCTTGATCGAGGGATCTGCGTTGGCGAAGGGCAACTTCGCAGGGCCCTCTTCCCGTCCCCGACCGACAGTCCTCTGTGAAGAGACGTGCCCGCCGTCCCCGGCTAGGCACTCCACCGACGCCGCGCCCCTAGCTCTTGCCCCTCTCTTAAGCCCATGCCCCCGAAGCGGAGCCAATCGCGGTCACGTCCACGCGCCTCGGGCGCCGCCATTCTCTTGACCATTTGTGACTACTCGTCAGACGACTACGAGTACGAAAAGCACCAGCCCCCAATCTAAGGCGTCTCCCGCGTCCACACCGCGCGCCGCTTGGCTGCTCGTGCCCTCACCTGGTCTTTCTTGAACAGCGTCAGATAGTCTTCTTGGGTTGCGTCGACTTCGACTTCTTCGGGGAGCTCGGGCCGCGCCTCTTCCATGGCGCTGACGAGTGCCCGGAGCGGACCCGAAGCTTGTCCGAACGTCGCGGGCACGATCGCATCCACGCTCCCGGAGATCCGATCCACCACACGCTTGCTCAAGTATCCTCGGCGCCGAAGATCATCGAAGCTCGCGGCGAGAACTTCGGGGTTGAACGTATGGGCGACAACCAAGTCCGCACCAACCCGAAGTACTGCGCTGACATCGAGCGCTCCGTCTTCGAGCAAGACCAGCGCGGGCTGAAAGTAATTGTAGAAGGGGCAAACGCGCCGCCCGAAGTCACTGAAGCCGACGGTCGGGGAGACCCGCTCGAGGTGAATGAAGATGCGCCGAACCGCATCCCGCCGAGGAACGCGCGCCGCAATGCGTACGATCTCGGGAATGTCCTCCGGGTACACGTGCGCCGCCTCTGCCACTTGCATGAGAACCTCTTGGCTCACGCGGCCTGCCGCAATGTCCGCATAGAACGAATAGATGAAAGCATCCCCCTCCGCGTCGTCGCCGAACAGGATCTCATCGGTCATCGGGTCGACGTTCGTGCGGGAGCGTAACAGGGCGGTGAGCTTGTAGCTCAATTGATCCCGGACGAACCGAAACCGACCTCGCACCAAATTCCGCAGGCTCGGTTTGAGCGTGAAGCCGTCCCATCGAATCCCGTCGAGCCTCAACTTCGCCTCGAGCACGCTGCGCATCTGCTCGGGGCTTCCCGACAATATGAATATTGCCGCTGGATCGGTGGAGCGGATCTCGCGCAGAAGCGTGCTGGCGCCAGGGTACGCGCGCTTGCGAGATGCGGGCTCGAAAGCCGTGCGAACGAGATCACGAAGCGTATCGAACTCAGTGCGCAGGTATGTCTTGTCGAGGTCCCATCGATAGACGACCTGGTCTCTGCGCTCACTGAGCTCTGGAGCCATCCGCAGACCATAGCAGCCCACGCCCAGAAGATGCAGACCGAGGCCAAGCTGATATGGTCCCGCCATGTCCTTCGACGCCGTGGTCATCGACGAGCGGACACTGTCGCGAGGCTCTGAGGCGCAGCACGTCGAGTGGAACGCCATCATCGGGGAGCTTCTGGCGAAGGTCAAAGACACGGTCGACTACGACGCGACGCTCCACATCTCCGTGACGGAGCAACACTTCGTCCTCGAAGCGAGCGCCCCAGGAGGAGACGCTCTCGATACCAAGACGATCCCCCATGAGGCACTATCGGAGCACATCACGGAATACGTCGATATCGTCCGCCAAATTGCGAGCGCAGAGGGTGTCAACCAGATGGAAGCGCTCGATATGGCCAAGAAGGTGACCCACGACCGAGCCGCCAGAGTGCTCAGGCGAGAGCTTCGCAGCTTCGGATTCGATCACGAAAGCGCACGAAAGTTGTTCACCCTTCTCCTGTCCCTGCGAGTCGATACCACGAGGCTGGTTGGCATTCACGGACACCGTCCGATTCGCTAGGGGCTGTCCCCTAGTTCTATTGCCGAATAGCGCGACATCGGACATACGCTTCTCATGGCGCGGCTCCAAGAGCTGTTGAGTGAGGACACCACCGACATTGCCGCCGTGGAGGTGTACCTCGACAGTCTGAATTCGGAACGACGGATCTCAGAAATTCGCACACTCGGCCGCAGGCACCAAGTGCGGTTGTTCGACGCGGCCCGCGGCCATAAGCCGATTTCGTTGAACGACATCGTAGGCGCTACACACCCGCCAATGGAAGAGGTCGTGCACTACGGAAAGAACACGCTTCCCGCGTTCTCGCGCTTTGCGAAAGTGTTTGTGAGGCCCGACACCCCAGGAAGTGACGAGCTCTGGGGCTACAATCGAAGCGGCAGCTTCGTCGAGACGGTCGTGGGCCCGGGATACTTCGTTGCGTACCCCTACGAGAACGAAGGCGAGGTCCTCGTCGACTATCTGCGTGTCCCTCCTAAACGACCCGCCGAATGGCCCGAAATTCTTCCGAACTCCTCCCGACTTTCCGCGTTCGTCTACAACGGGACCCAGGACGTCCTTCGCGGCGTCTCGAAGCACGTCACCATCGGTCGCGCATTCAAGGGCGGGAAACCCTTGTCAGCATGGTTTGTCCTGTGCCACGAAGATGATTCCTGAGGAAACCGGTGAACAACTGTGCGGGTCAGCACCGGAGGCTACCGGAATTCTTTGGTTTCGACGCCTCGCGGATGCCAATTGTGTCAGAGGGTCGACCTTTGAGCTCATTTGTTGAACACTAATACAGGGGTTCATGAGTGCGTCGCTGAAAGAGTCGGTGCAGCCGCCCGCGGACGACCTGCGTCTCGAGGAGGAAACCGCGGGGTACTCGAAGCGAGACGAAGAGTTCGTCAGGTTGCTGAACGCGGCTGGTCTGACCTGTGAGCTCGACCTTCGCCAGCTCGAGGCAATTACCGCGAACGTCAGCGAAGAACGAATCGACTCCCGACGAATGGACGTTCTCGAGCTGTACTATCGCGGCAACGAAGACCCATCCGTCGCGTCCCGCCGCCGCACCAGCGACCGCTTCTTTTTGCATCACGATCACTTCTCCGTGACGGCCCATCAAATCGTCGAGAGCCTCGCGAACCTCAATTCCGAGATCGCACCCATCAAGTTGCAGAGGATTGGGACCAACGACGGCCCACTCGTGCTCCAGGCCGGTGAAAACTTCAGCGCGGTGACCGACGAAGAGGATGACACCGGGGAAAGCG
>JAPUKT010000188.1 GCA_027295555.1 Deltaproteobacteria bacterium | reverse complement strand
GCTCATCAGGGCCGGCAAGACCCGTCTCGTGGCCTGGGGCACTCTCATCCGACTCATCGGGATGATCATCGCGGCGCTCGTCGGGTTCTTCGTGCTCGACATGCCCGGCGCATGGGTTGGCGGCCTGGCGTTGGGCACCGGGGTGACAGTGGAGGCCGTCGTCGCTCGCTTCATGGCGGCCTCGACGGTGCGGGAGTTGCTCGAGGGGAAGGGAGACCTCGAATCTCGGGGCCGCAACGTCACGTATCGGGACATCGCGGCGTTCTATTATCCGCTGGCACTGACCTCACTCATCGGGCTCACGATCCAGCCGATGCTGACTTTCTTCATGGGTCGAAGCGTCGCACCCATCGAGTCGCTCGCGATATTTCCGGTCGTGCACGCCCTCTCGTTCTTCTTCCGGTCGATGGGTCTCGCGTTCCAGGACACCGCGATCGCTCTCATGGGCGACCGCTTCACGCACCTTCCCGAGCTGAAAAAATTCTCATTCAGCCTGGGCCTGGCGACCACGGCCGGACTCTCGTTAGTCGCGTTCACACCGCTCTCTCGGCTGTGGTTCGAAACGATCTCGGGCCTGACGCCGGAGTTGGCCAGCTTCGCCTTGGTGCCGATGCGCATCATCGTTCCCCTGCCGTTCCTTTCCGTCCTTCTCTCGCTTCAGCGGGCGATCCTCGTGGAAGGTCGGAGAACGGGGTACATCACGGTTGCGACTGCCCTGGAAGTGGGAACCGTGGCGGTGTTGTTCGTAACCTTTGGATGGGGTCTCGATCTGGTGGGAGCGACTGCCGCGTTTACGGCCTTCCTCGGCGGACGGATGGTGAGCAACACCTACCTACTATTTGGATGCCGAGCAGTCCTTCGCGAGCAGCGAGTGCCTATTCCGAAAGACGGGTGAGGCCTGCGAAGTCCGGTTTGACGGCAAACGCTGGGCAATCAAGGCCGTCGGTCCCGTTGCTGAAGACGGCGAGCATCGCCGCAGCCACCGCTTCGGCGTCGGAGGGATCGCATACTGCGATGAGACCCGAGCCCGCTCCCGAGATCGTGACCGCCCATGCCCCCGCCTCGTATCCGGCGCCGATCGCGTTATATGCTCCCGGTATCATCGGGAGGCGATGCGGTACGTGGAGCTCATCCTCCATGCCGATCTTGATCAGCTCCTCGTCCGCCTTGGCCAAGCCGCGCACGAGTGCGGGGGCTCGAGCGAGGCTTCTCGCCGCAAGGTCATGGCGCACACGTTCGGGGAGCGTGCCTCTCGCGACCTTCGTTTCGGTTGCGGCGGCGGGGGCGGCGAAAGCGAAGCCGAGATCGGGGGAAAGCTCCAGCGCGATGGGTAGTGGGCCCGTGGCACCTGGCAGTACCGCCCGCAGGCCACCGTACAGGCAGGGTGCGGCGTTGTCACCGTGACC
This sequence comes from Deltaproteobacteria bacterium, assembly GCA_027295555.1. Classification (GTDB taxonomy): domain Bacteria; phylum Myxococcota_A; class Polyangia; order Polyangiales; family Houyiibacteriaceae; genus SG8-38. Next base: position 1,100 of record JAPUKT010000188.1, on the reverse strand, counting down.
CTCGTGCCCATAGGCGGCCTCGAACACACGCGCGTCGTCGCGACTCAGGCCGCTCGCGGCGAGCGCGAGATCGCTACCTGCGAGAATCGCAGCGGCGGAAGACCCCAGTCCTTTCCCGATAGGGATGTCGGACGTCAGCCGAAGCGTACCGCCGACCTCGCGGCCCATACTCCGTAGAGCTCCGGCGAACGACAGTGCCACGAGGTCGTCACTGTCGTCGTAGCTCACCGCGGCAAGCGTGCCTTCGCGCGAGATTGCCAGGCCCGTAAGACCGGGCTCGAACGTGGCTTCCAGATACCGATCCAGCGCGAGCCCGATGGTGTCGTACCCACTGCCCATGTTCGAAGTGGAGCAGGGTACACGAACCCGTGCGCCGATGAGTGTGTCAGCCATGAGCGCATCGTCCACTGTACTTCTTCGGCCACGTTCTGTGGTTACTCACTATCAAGGAATGCCTCCAAAGCCTCGAGCGTCGGGTTGATCTGGGCGAAGTGTTCCTCGGCGTCTAGGACCTGAGCCAGTCCCTCGGGTAGCTCGACCGCACGTCCGATCGCTTTCTCCACCACGTCCGGAAACTTCGCCGGATGCGCGGTAGCCAGCACGACGGTCGGAGCCTCACCGACGCCAGGGTGCAGCTCTTGAGCGCGATACGCCACTGCGGAGTGCGGGTCGAGCACGTAGCCGGTGCGGCGGTATACGTCAGCAATGCACTCGGCGGTGTCCGCATCCCCGATCGAGGCGCCACTTACGATGCGCTGTAAAGCGCCTGGGTCGTCGCGAAACAGCCACTGGATCCTCTCGAAGTTGCTCGGTGCTCCCACGTCCATCGCATTCGAGATCGTGGGGAGTGAGGCGCCCGGTTGGAATGATCCGGTATTGAGGTATTGCGGGAACACGTCATTTGCGTTCGATGCTGCGAGAAATCCGAGGCAGGGCATTCCGGAGAGGCTCGCGACGAGGCCTGCGCATAGGTTGCCGAGGTTGCCGGACGGCACCACGAACCGGGCGGGAGCTCCGCCGAGTAGAATCCACGCGTGCAAGTAGTAGAAACTCTGTGGGAGTAGACGGCCTACGTTGATGGAGTTCGCCGACGTGAGACG
>JAPUKT010000187.1 GCA_027295555.1 Deltaproteobacteria bacterium | reverse complement strand
CTCGATCCGCTCGAAGCTCGGAAGCCTCGGCTCCCTGATCTTCGGTCATCAAGGCATCGGCATGCTCCCCCTCATCAACTTCGCGACCGAGGAGCAGCGAGAACGTTATCTCGTGCCGTGCATGAACGGGGACATGATCTCGGGCTTCGCCTTGACCGAGCCTGGTACAGGGTCGGACGCCATGAACATCACGACCCGGGCCGTGCTGAACGACGCGGGTACCCACTACGTCGTGAACGGCGCCAAGCAGTGGATCACAAACGCGGGGTGGGCGGACATCCTCATTCTTTTCGCGAAAGTGGATGGTGAACACTTCACCGCCTTCATCCTGGACTGCGACAGCGATGGACTGACGGTTGGCGCGAACGAGCGACTTCTAGGCCAGCACGGCTCGTCCGTGGCCGCGCTCGCGCTCGAAAACGTAAACATCCCCGTCGAAAACCTTCTCGGCGAAGTCGGGAAAGGCCACATGGTGGCCTTCTGCACGCTCAACATGGGCCGGCTCAAGCTCGCGACCAACAGCACTTCGGGCGCTCGAGCGGCCGTCGAAGTCGCGGCCCGCTACGCGGCGGAGCGGACGCAGTTCGGTCGCCCGATCGGTGAGTTTGGCCTGATTCAGCGGAAGCTCGCCGACATGGCGTCACGCGCATACGCGGCGGAGGCGGTCGCCTACCGAACGGCCGGCCTGGTCTACCAAGCGTTGGAGGTGGCCGAGGGGGAGCAGCGTCCCACGCTGGACGCCAAGCTCGCGACGCTCTCGGAGTTTTCGGCCGAGTGTGCGATGGCGAAAGTTCACGCTTCGGAAGCGTACAACGCGCTCGCCGACGAGGCGGTGCAAGTCTTCGGCGGATACGGATTCAGTGAGGAATACCCGGCGGCGCGCATGTACCGGGATTCGCGCATTGCACGCATCTACGAGGGAACGAACGAGATCTGCAGACTTTACGCGCAGAGAGCGATGCTGAGGCGCTCGTGGAAAGGGAAGCTGGACTTCGAAGCCGGTATCGCCCAGCTCGATGGCCCCGCGCCGGGAAGCCCCGCGCCCGGGGGCGACAACGGCGAAGGTCGTGACTTCGATGGCCACGCGAACACGATCGAGAACCTCAAGAGAGTCTACCTCTGCTTGATACGTGAGGTGTGCCGTGAAGTAGAGAAAGACCGGATGTTCGACGCGGACAACCAACAGTTGATGGCGAGCTTGGCCGACGTAGCGATCGAGATCTTCGCCGCGGAGAGCATCTTCCTGCGTGTAGCCAAGAGTCGGCCCGATCGGAGTGCGGACGAAAACGAGTTTTACGAGGCAATGGTGACGATCTATCTCGCTCGCGCGGGCGACCGAGCGCGTCAGGAGGCCAACGAGATCCTTGGCGCTCTATTCACTAGCGACGAGCTTCATCAGCGCCTCGATGAAGTCGGCGGCTGGCTCCCGCTTCCGGTGGGCCTGATCGATCGCAGGGCGTACGTGGCGCGCGCCGTCTTGAAGGCCGGGGGGCTTCCGAAGGTCTGGTAATGCGGTCGACCCCAGACTACTACGCGGACGTCCAACTCCTTCGAGGGCGGAGAGCGTGGATCAAGCTCGCAGTCCTCCTGGTCGTGCTCATTGTTCTCCCGCTGCTCCTCCCGGGTTATCGGATCTTCACGCTGAACTACATGGCGGTCTTCGTGATCGTCGGACTCGGGATGAACATCCTGGTGGGTGATACCGGGCAGGTGTCCCTCGGCCATGCGGGCTTCATGGCGATCGGAGCCTACACGACCGTGCTCATGATGACGGAACTGGGTGCGCCCTTCCCGCTCGCGCTTCCGGTAGGGGGACTCGTGACCGCACTGTTCGGCTTTCTGCTCGGTTTGCCCGCCCTGCGGCTCCAGGGACCGTACCTCGCGATCGTCACCCTCGGCTTCGGACTCGCGGTCACCCAGATCATCGGTCACTCGGCCTTTTTCGGAGGACACATGGGCCTGGTGGTTCCCGCCGCGACACTCGGCCCCATCTCTCTGTCCGGCGACGTGCCGCAGTACTACGTGATCGTCGGCACCACCCTGGTGCTGGCCCTGTGTGCCCGCAACCTCTCGGTCACACGTGTGGGACGAGCCTTCCGCGCGATCCGCGACAGTGAGATCGCGGCCGCGACGATGGGCGTAGACGTCGCGTATTACGAGACCTTGAGCTTCGCCTTGAGTGCGGCCTTCGCGGGCATCGCGGGGGGGCTTCTGGCGCTCATGACCGGCTTCATCAGCCCGGGCGTCTTCACCTTCCTGCTCTCCTTGATGTTCCTCGCGATGGTCGTCTTCGGTGGGCTGGGCTCCATCACGGGAGCGGTGTTGGGCAGCTTGGTGATGGGATACGTGAACCTGAGGATGGACGCGGTGCACGAAATTCCGATCCTTGGCCCGATGCTCCAGAAGTTCTCCGACGCTTATATGTCGCCCAGTGGGCTCCCCAACGTCGGCTGGGTCCTCACGGGACTCATGATCATGCTGACGATCATGGTCGAGCCGCGTGGCCTGTACGGCGTCTGGCTCCGCATCGGAGACGGTGTGCGGGGGCTGAGGCGCCGAGGCGCATCCGATGACCCATCGGCGGGCAGCGGCTGAGCCATGCTGCTGCAGATCGTCGCCGGCGGACTTTCCTCGGGAAGCATTTACGCGCTGGTGGCGTTGGCGCTCGTCATCACCTACAAGACCACCGCGGTACCCAATTTCGCCCAGGGCGAAATGGCGATGTTCTCCGCATTCGTCGCCTACGTGCTGATCGTCGACTACAACGTCGGCTTCGTGGTGGCCTTCGGCGCTGCGCTCGCATTCGCGTTCGTGCTGGGCATCGCTTTCGAAGGCCTCTTCCTGCGACGTACGAAGAACCCGACGCACCTCAACCTCATCATCATGACGCTCGGCTTTCAGCTGGCGCTTTTCGGCTTGGCGGGCTGGAGGTGGGGCGCGGACCAGAGGCAGTTCCCCTTCCCCGTCTCGGCGAGCGAGGTCGTCCGCTTCGGGAATGTCACCATCAGCACATTGAGTCTGGCGACGATCTCCATCGCGCTCGTTCTCATGGCTGCGGTCTTCGCGTTCTTCCGCTTCACCAAGCTCGGCGTCGCGATGCAAGCGACGCAGCAGGACCCGATGGCGGCACGAATCAACGGTGTACCCGCACGCGCAGTCGTGGCACTGACCTTCGGCATCAGCTCCGTGATCGGCACGGTGGCCGCGCTG
>JAPUKT010000186.1 GCA_027295555.1 Deltaproteobacteria bacterium | reverse complement strand
GTCCACGACGGCACGCTCAAATACCCGGATCTCCCCTTGCCGCTCACCGACGTGGCGCTCGATGCAAAGGCGACGCACCCGGGCGGCAGCCTCGACAAGATGCGGATCGACGTCCCGAAGTACGCGGCACGCGCCGGACAGAGCCACGTCTCTGGCCGCCTGGTCGTCACGACGCCGATCTCTCAGCCCGACGTGGCGCTCGTTCTCGAGGGCCGCTTCGACATGGCCGAGATCGCCAAGGCGTACCCGATCCCCGACGTCGAAGATCTACGAGGTGTGATCACCGCGACAATCGACCTTGCTGCCAAAGGCGAAAACATCAAGCGCCTGAATGGGGACATCCGGGTGACGGACATCGTGTATCGGGCCAAGGATGCGCCGCCGGTGCAGGTCAGTGACGCGCACGTGGTGCTCTCGCCCAAGGCGACAAAGGTGAAGGCCTTCCGCGCAAACCTGGGGCGCAGCGATGTGGCGCTTGTAGGCTCGCTCTCGCCGTTCACGGCCTTTCTGAGCGATGACCAAACCATCGTGGGGAATTTGCAGCTGAAGTCCCGGGCGATTTATGTCGACGATTTCCTTTCGGAGGAAGAGGACGAACAGGCCGCTCAGGAAACCACGCCGTTCCTGCTCCCCGACAACGTCAACGCCAAGCTCGTGGTCGATGTGAAGAAGCTGACGTACGGCGAGCTCGTGCTCTCGAACTTCCAGGGGACCGCACGGGTTCGGGACCGCAAGCTTACGTTGAGCAACGTAAAAGCCAATGCCCTCGGGGGGTCGATGAAGCTTTCGGGGACGGTCGCCACGCCGGTCGGCAAGCCCGCCACCTTCGACATGAGTTACAAGGTCGACAAGGTGAGCTTCGCCGAGGCCTTTGAGGCGCTGCCCTCGATGCGGGCCTATGCGCCGATCGCGCGTTTCTTGGACGGTCGCTTCTCGACTGACCTCAAAGCGAGCGGGCAGCTCGGCGACGACGGCGGGCCGAAACTATCCTCGATCGACGCCAACGGCCTGGTGATGACGCTGCAGAGCAAACTCGGGAACGACTTCAGACCTCTCGCTGCGCTGAGCAAGGCGGTGCCCGCGATTCCGGAGCCGCTCGACCTGAGCTCGCTCAAGGCACGGTTCAACATCGAAGACGGGGCAGTCCAGGTGAAGCCGTTTTCGGTGAAGACCAAAGGTCTCACGATGATGGTGAGCGGGAGCCATGGCCTCGATCAAGAGATGAACTATCGGGTGAGCACCGATCTTCCGATCGACAAGCTAACCGGAAGTCTTGCGAAGAAGGTCCAAGGGCTCGGCCTGAACCTGTCGAAGGCGAGCGACGTCAAGGTTGTGGCCAAGGTGACGGGCTCGCTCAATGACCCGCGCGTCTCGGTCGATGTCGATACCAATGCGCTCCGCGGGGCCGTTGCCGACACGATTTCCGCGGAGCTCGAGGCACAACGGCAGAAGGCGCTTGCAGCCGTTGCCGCGCAGAACCTAAAGATCATGGCCGAGGCTGTGAAGCGCGCGTCGCAGGTTCGAAACGAGGGCAGGAAAGCCGCCGAAAAGGTTCGAAACGAGGGCTACAAGCGCGCCAACCAGCTCGTGGCCCAAGCGGGCAACAACCCCCTCAAGCAAGTCGCTGCGAAGGAAGGCGCGAAGCAGATTCGAAGGGAAACCGACAAGCGCGCCGATCAACTCAGCCGGGAAGCCGACAAACGCGCCGCGCAAATCGTTACCGAAGCGAAGAAACGCACGGAACAACTTCAGGCCGAAACCGAAGCGCAGAGCGAGCGCGGGGCGGATACCACCACCCAAAAGATCGCAAACTGAGCCGCGCAACCTCACCCGCACTATCGCAGGAAGGTGCCTGAAATGAAGTTCTTCCGCTCTCTGTACGTGTACTGGACCGTTCTCTTGTTCGCCGCCACCGTCATCATCGCTTGGCTGTATGACCCCGCGAAAATTGAATCCGTGTTTCCGTTCTCGTGGAGCCTCGCGCGTGTCCTAGCGACCCTGGGCTCACCCGTGTTCTGGGTGTGTGCGCTCCCTAGCATTGCCGGGATCATCATTGCCCGACGCGTGTGGCGGACCCAATCCGGCTTCACCGCCACCGACAAAATGGCGACACTGTGGTTTCTTCTCAATGCCACCTGGTTTCACGTTGGATGCGACGTGTTCTCGGGGCTTTTCCAGGTCATGCCGAATCTCACCGATGCCTACGTGGCGATGAACGATGTGCACAACATGCCAATGCACCACCCCGACCGCATCGTTATCGACACAATCTACTGGTTTGAGCTCCTCGTCGAGGCCCCTCTCGCATTGCTCGTGTACGTGCTCTACCTCAGGCAAGCGAAGACTCGTCCACTGGTCGAGGCTTTCCTGTGCGGCCTCTACGTCGCGGGGGCGGTGGCCTACTACATGCCGAACATCATCCTCGGTCACAGCTCACACATTCTCTTCTCGAATCTAGACCGAGTGATCGCTTCGTTTTGGATCTGGGTCCCCGTCGCTCTTACGATCCGTTCCGTTCGCGCACGGGGGCGCTAGGGCCCGCGAAACGCAGCGTTTCCGGTCATGGTTTTGCTTTGACATGAGTGCATGGGGTGTGCCCTACTTGGCGCGGAACCAAATATGGCGTTGGGCCCCATGAGCAAGCCGTACGACGCGATCATCCTCGGCGCAGGACAAGCCGGCCCGCCATTGGCAGAGCGTCTGACGGGCGCGGGCATGAAGGTGGCTCTCGTCGAGCGTCACCATCCTGGTGGCACCTGCGTGAACACCGGATGCATCCCTACCAAGACCTTGGTCGCTAGCGCCCGGGCCGCCCACGTTGCGCGGCGCGCGCGAGATTTCGGGGTCGTGATAGACGGCGACGTCAACATCGACATGCAGGCTGTCAAGGCACGCAAGGACGAGGTCGCGCTCGCTTCCCGCGCGGGCGTGACCAACTGGATGGAATCGATGGAGGGCCTCGACTTCATCCGCGGTCATGCGCGCTTCGAGGGGAATCGACGAATCCGAGTCGGGGACGAGGTGCTCGAAGCCGAGCGCACCTTCATCAATGTGGGCGCTCGGGCGCGCGTGCCCGACTTCACGAACGGTGTCCCGTACTGGACCAACTCCGACATGATGGACGTGGATTTCTTGCCCGCCCACCTGATCATCATCGGAGGCGGCTACGTTGGGCTCGAGTTTGCCCAGATGTACCGCCGCTTCGGCTCGGACGTCACGGTCGTCGAAATGGCCGACCGTATCCTGTCCCGTGAAGACGAAGAGGTGTCCACTGAAGTTCAAACGTTTCTGGAAGCCGAGGGCGTCGAGTTTCGAACTGCCGCCGAGTGCGTCGAGCTGATGGAGCGACCGGCCGGAGTCGCGGTTGGGGTGGACTGTAAAGACGAGCCGAAAGTGATCGAAGGCTCGAACGTGCTGCTTGCAGTGGGACGCGTTCCCAACACGCACGACCTCGGCCTAGAAACGACCGACATCAAGCTCGACTCCCGCGGGTTCATCGAAGTCGATGATGAGCTTCACACCTCCGTGCCGAGCGTCTGGGCCATTGGCGAAGTCAACCGTCGCGGGGCCTTCACCCATACCTCGTACAACGACTTCGAGATCGTCGCAGAAAACCTTCTCGACGAGGCCGGCCGAAAGGTCACCGATCGGATCCCGATCTACGGTGTTTTCATCGACCCACCGCTCGCTCGCGTCGGAATGAACGATCAAGAGGCGCGAGCTTCCGGTCGCAAAGTGCTCTTCGGCAGGCGCGCGATGGCCCGCGTCGGACGGGCGCGGGAACGCGGCGAGACCAGCGGGTTCATGAAGGTCCTCGTCGATGGCGACACGGGCGAGCTCCTGGGCGCGACGATCCTCGGCATTCAAGGCGACGAAGCAATCCACACGATCGCGGCCCTGATGTATGCGGGCGCGCCCTACGAAACACTCCGGCGTTCGGTGCATATTCACCCCACGGTCGCTGAGCTTCTTCCGACGGTGGTCGGTTCGCTCGAGCCGCTGCCCTGATCGACCCTAGGCTCACCATGAAGCTGCTCTCGGTCAACGTCTCCTTGCCCAAAGAAGTCCCCCACAAAGGGAAGATGGTGCGAACTGGCATCTTCAAAGAGCCGGTCGAAGGGCGAATTGCGGCGAGAACGCTGAACCTCGACGGCGACGGTCAGGCGGACCTCGTTGGCCACGGCGGTGAGATGCGGGCGGTGCTCGTCTATTCACGCGAGAACTACGACTATTGGGCAAAGGAGCTTGGGCGAGGCGATTTCGTATTCGGCCAATTCGGCGAGAACTTCACTGTCGAGGGAATGCTGGATGAGCACATCCACGTCGGCGATCGGTTCCGGATTGGAACGACCCTTTTCGAAGTGAGCCAGCCCCGCGTTCCTTGCTACAAGCTCGCCATGAAGATGCGGGTCGAGGGATTCTATGCACGACTCCTAAAGAGCGGCCGACCCGGATTTTACTTTCGCGTGCTCGAAGAGGGTGAAGTTGGCGCGGGCGATGAGATTCGGCTCGTCGAGTCGGATCCCGTCGGCATGACCGTTCGCGAGGTTAGCAATCTTCTCTACTTCGAGAAGGACAATCTCGACGGCGCGAGGAACGCCCTCCGGATCAAGGCCCTGTCGCCCGGCTGTGTGCGATCGTTCAAGACCCGTCTCGCAAAGGCGGAAGTCGGAAGCAAAGCGCACGAGCAGTTCCGAACGTTGCTGGTCACTCAAAAGGTTCCCGAAAGCGAAAACATCACTTCCTTCTACCTCGTCCCAGAAGATGCGAACCCGCTCGATCCCTTCCTGCCCGGTCAGTTCCTGCCATTGAAACTGGACATCCCTGGCCAGTATCAACCGATCCTCCGAACGTACTCGCTCTCCGATGCGCCGCAGAAGGACTATTATCGGCTCACCATCAAGCGCGAATGTGCGCCGCCCAACCAACCGGACGCGTATCCGGGCGTGTCTTCGACATACCTCCATGACCAGGTGGAGGTCGGCGCCAAGCTTCTCGCCAAGGCCCCGCGCGGGCGATTCGTTCTGGACCCTGAGGGGGAAGCCCCGGTGGTTTTGCTGAGTGCCGGCGTTGGGCTCACGCCCCTGATCAGCATGCTCAATGCCATCGTGGAATCAGGCTCCCAGCGACCGACGTGGTTCATCCACGGGAGTCGAAACGGACGGGTGCACGCGATGGGCGAGAGGGTCCGTGAGATCGCTCGTGCACACGACAACATCCACGTGCACATCCGGTACAGCCGGCCAACCGCGGAGGATGTCATCGGCCGCGACTACGACGATCGAGGGCACGTCGATGCGGCGGTGGTCCGGCAGCTCATCCCGGAAGCCAACCGGGTTTGCGACTTCTATCTCTGTGGCCCGACGCCGTTCCTGAAGTCCCTCTTCGATGGCCTGCTCGAGTGGGGGGTCCCCGAGCACCGGATTCACTATGAGTTTTTCGGACCAGCGTCGGCTCTCAAAGATCGCGAGCGAGTCTCGGGCCCGAAACGGCGAGCCGGAGCATTGGAGTGCTGCGAGGAAATCGAGGTTACCTTCTCGCGGTCCGGCGTCACCGCCAACTGGAACCCGTCCTTGGAGAGTATCCTCGACCTTGCGGAGGCCCATGGCCTTAGCCCGGACTACAGCTGCCGATCGGGAGTGTGCCACACCTGCGTGTCGGACTTGCAAGAGGGCGAGGTGGAGTATGTCCTGGAACCTCTCGATCTCCCGGACCCAGGATCTGTCCTGATCTGCTGCAGTAAGCCCAAGACGAATGTGGTCGTGGATGTGTGATCTAGGCGCCGTCGACGCTAAAGGAGCGACCGAGCACTTCCCCTAACTTGTTCATCAGAGTGGCAAGCCTGAAGGGTTTCTGGAGGAACGCGGATGGACCGATCCCTTCGAAGGTCTGGTCTTCGTCGTAACCCGTACAAATAATGACGGGGATATCGGAACGGATCGCCCGAAGCGCCTGAAGCGTCTCTGCGCCTCCCATCCTCGGCATGGCCATATCGAGGATCACGGCACAGAATGAGTCGGGCGACCCGCAGAAGATATCGATCGCCTCGACCCCGTCGCGAGCTGTCTCGACCTCAAAACCAAACGTCTCGAGCATATCTGAGAGCACGGCACGAACTTCTTGTTCGTCGTCAACGGCAAGGATAGTGCCCTCCCCATGCCCTTCCACACCCGGGTTGAGCGTGTCTGGGAGAGGGACGTCTAAACGAGCTCCTGGTGCCGCGGGAAGCAGAACGCGAAAGGTCGTGCCGGCGCCAAGCTCCGAATGCACTTCGATCGCGCCATGGTGGCTGCGGATGATGCCGGCCACCGCCGCCAGCCCAAGGCCTCGCCCTGTGAATTTTGTCGTGAAGAAAGGTTCGAATATCTGTTCGCAGGTTGATGCAGCCATTCCGCATCCGTTATCGGAAACATCGATGAATACATAGACTCCTTCGGAGACGTCCCAGCTCGTCCTCCACTCAGCGCACTCCTCGCTGCTTAGCACAACCGTTCCCATTGCAATCATTATCCTGCCCGGATGTTCGCCGATGGCCTCCGACGCATTGGTGATGAGATTCATCAGCACTTGACTGATCTGCGACAAATCTCCCCGTATGAGGGGCAGGTCAACGGACAGCACCATATCCAACGACACATAGTTCGAAACCGAAATTTCGAGCAGACTCTTTAGCTCGGAGACGAGCGGATTGAGGTCGATAGCTTCGATCCGCACCTCTTTCTTTCCTGAGTACGCGAGGAGTTGCTGGGTGAGCTCGGAGGCTCGACCACCGGCCATCTTGATCTTGATTAAGGCTTTCTGAACAGGCGAGCCGGCGGACGCAAGCAGGAGCGCGAGATCGGCATTGCCCACGATACTTACCAATAGGTTATTGAAGTCGTGCGCGATGCCACCCGCGAGCACACCTAAACTTTCGAGTTTCTGTGCGCGTTGCATTTGAGTCTCAATACGCTGGCGCTCGGCCTCTTGTTCCATCTCTTGAGTGATGTCTTTGAAGAGCACCAAGGCCCCTGGCTCTCCGGATCGGCTCGAAATCGCCGCAGCCGTCAGCTCAAGCTGTCGCGCGTCATCGTCGTGAGCCCGGTGGGCCTGAAAGACTCCCGGTGAAGGCTTCTCGCCGTTCGCAA
>JAPUKT010000185.1 GCA_027295555.1 Deltaproteobacteria bacterium | reverse complement strand
CCCCCACGCTATCGCCTAGGGTTGCCTTATTTTGGCGGTCAGTTTACGAGGGTGGGATGGAAAGAGTTCCCATGACGCCTGATGGGCACGCTGCGCTCACGGCGGAGCTCAATGCCTTGAAGGCGGAGCGACCCAAGATCTCGCAGGAGATCGGCGTCGCTCGCGATCACGGCGATCTCAAAGAAAACGCGGAGTATCACGCTGCCAAAGACAAGCAGGGCCTATGCGAAGCCCGTATCGCCGAGATCGAGGACAAGCTTGCGCGGGCCGATGTGATCGACCCCTCGACCCTCGGCGGCGACAAGGTGAAGTTCGGGGCGATTGTCGAGCTGGAGGACATGGACAACGGCAAGGTCGTGACCTATCGGCTGGTGGGGCCCGACGAGTCCGACCTCAAGCACGGGAAGATCTCGGTTACCTCGCCGGTCGCTCGAGCCCTCGTCGGCAAAGAGGTTGGCGATGAAGTGCAGGTGGTGACTCCGGGGGGCGTTCGCAACTACGAGGTCAGCGACGTCCGCTGGGGCTAACGGTCGACGCCGGACGTGCCTTCGCTGCTCGACCACGCCATCGAAACACTCCCGGGCATTGGACCGCGAACCGGGGCTGTCCTTCGGGAGCGCGGCTATCAGACCGTCGGTGACCTTCTTTGGCTCATGCCGAGGCGATACGACGATCAGCGCCACCCAACCCCGATTCACGAGCTCCGAGCCGGAGAGTATGCCGTCGTCGCGGGGAAGGTACGTACCACGCGAAGGTTCCCGCGCGGCGGCCACATGGGCTTCGAGGCTCGCCTCGAAACCGAACAGCCGCCTCCGGACCACGCGGGTTACGATGAGTTGAAGCTCGTCTGGTTTCGCACAGTCCCAGGGCTTTCGCAGCGCTTCGAGGTGGGCGCCTCGGTCCGCGTCGCCGGCCGTGTGAACGAGTACCGTGGGGTCGCGACCATCGCCCATCCCGAAGTGCTCAAAGAGGGGGAACCTGGCGTCATCGAGCCTCGCTACCCGGACATTCCCGGTATCCGTCGCAAGACGCTACAGCGGGCTGTGCGCGCCGCCGTCGATCGGGCCGCCCGCGAAGTTCCGGATTTGATCCCCGAGGAGCTTCGCGCCGAAGTCGGTGTCGGCCCGATCGGCGATGCGCTCTTGTCGATTCACGTGCCGAGTCCCGCGGTGCTCGACGCCGAGCCAGGGGGAAGTCATCCAGCGCAACACCGGCTCGCACTCGAGGAGCTCGTGCTGTGGGAGCTCGCGCTTCGCCTTCGGAGGGCCCGGGAGCAACGTGGCACCGCGCAGCCCTTTGCCCCCGAGCCTGCGGTCTCTACTGCGTGCGTGGCGTTTCCCTTCGAGCTCACGACGGCGCAACGGGCCGCGGTGACCGCGTTGAGCGCGAGCCTCAACCAAGAGAAACCCATGCGGAACCTGCTTCAAGGCGACGTAGGTTGCGGCAAGACCGCCGTCGCTCTGGTGGCTTGCGCGCAGGTGGTGGGGGGAGGCGCTCAAGCCGCGTTCCTCGCGCCGACCGAGCTCCTTGCCGATCAACACGCCGCCACGTTGCAGCCGACCGCCGAAAAGCTCGGGCTCCGCCTCGGGGTCTTCACCGGTGCGCTTTCGAAGGACCAGCGCCGCGCAATGTTGGACCGAATGGCGACCGGGGCGGTCGACCTCGTCGTGGGGACGCACGCGCTCTTGAGCGGCGAAATCCGCTTTGCCAACCTCGGCCTGGTAGTGGTGGACGAACAGCATCGCTTCGGGGTGGCTCAACGTCTTCGACTTGGTGTCCGTGACTCGACCCGGCGGCCGCACCTCTTGGTCATGACCGCGACCCCGATTCCTCGAAGCCTCGCGCTCGTCCTCTATGCCGGTCTCGACCTCACCACGATTGATGCGAAGCCCCCGGGCCGTCTACCAACCACGACACGGATGCTCCCACGTGCCGACCGATCCAAGGTGTTTCGCCAACTCGAACGGGCATTGGAGGCGGGTGGACGGGCATACGTCGTATGTCCCGCGATCTCCTCTTCCGACGAGCTCATCGGGATCGACCACACGCTCGCGGAGATGAAGGAGCACTTCGGCGCGGACGTTGTGGGCCAGATCCACGGGCGGCTCTCGGGCGACGAACGTCGCGCGCGGATGCGCGACTTCGCCGACGGCGCGTTGAAGATCTTGGTGGGTACGACCGTGTTAGAAGTCGGCGTCGACGTCCCGGCGGCGAACATCATCGTGGTTGAGCAGGCCGATCGTTTCGGGCTCGCGCAGCTCCATCAGCTGCGTGGACGAGTCGGGCGAGCGGGGCAGCGCAGCGCTTGTCTCCTCACGTACGTCGGGCCGCTCTCTCCCGAAGCGGAAGCCCGCCTCCAAGCGCTTTGCGAAACCGACGACGGCTTTCGGCTCGCCGAGACCGACCTCGAGCTCCGGGGCCCCGGCCATCTCTTCGGGTATCGGCAATCTGGGACCAGTGGGTTGCAGTTTGCGAACCTCACCAAAGACGGAGACTTGCTCCGACGGGCGGGCGAGCTGGCGGACCGGATCGTGCGAAGCGATCCGGATCTGTCGGCGCCCCAACACGCGATCGCGCGGGCCGCGGTACGCCGCTGGGAGGGCTACGAAGCGGTGCGCGAAGATGCGGGCTGAGCTCCGGAAAACGGGCTCGTCGGCTTCTTGACGCAAGCGGGCGACACGGGTAGGTCCTGGATCATGCCCCTGGTCCACCACGCGCAGCGCGAGGTGACGCTCAAAGTCGTCTACTACGGCGCAGGCCTTAGCGGCAAAACCGCCAACCTCGAAATGATTCACCAGCGCGCTCGCCCCGAGTACCGCGGCAAGCTCGTCTCGGTGAATACCGATGCCGAGCGAACCCTCTTCCTCGACTTTCTGCCGATGGAGCTCGGGACGTTTCGTGGATACGCCGTTCGGCTGCACCTCCTTGCCGTGCCCGGCCAGATCGCCCAAGACCCGACTCGTCAACTCGTGTTGCATCACGTCGATGGGATCGTCCTCGTCCTCGACAGCCAAGTCGCCGCGACTGAGGGCAACAACTTCAGCGTTCGCAACCTCGACTACAACCTTCGTCTTCACGGGGTCGATCCCGATCGCGTCCCCCTCGTCGTGCAGTACAACAAGCGTGACCTGGTTGGCGTCATGAACCTCGACGGGCTCCGTGAAACGCTCGGCGTCCCGGAAGGCGTTCCTGAGATCGAGGCCTCTGCCCGCGAGGGGTGGGGCGTCTTCGAGACCGTCAAGGCCGTCGTCCGCGAGTGCATGCATCAGCTCGGCGACCCGAGCCTCCGCGAGGAGGGTCGCGTCGAGTGTCTGCTTCCCGAGTCCCGAGACCGGTTCTATCCGAGTGGTCCCGTCTCGATGGTTCACGCGCTTCGGCCCGAAGAAGAGCTCGAGCCGGCCGAAGCCAACCGGGGCTGATGGGTGAGTCGTCCAAGATGGGCCGCGCAGCCCGTGTGAAATCGGCCGCGCCGACGATCGAGGTCCTTGCGGTGCGTACGCCGACCCTGCCACCGGCGACCCACACCAACACCTTCCTCGTCGGCACTGGGCAGGCGGTCCTCGTCGAGCCGGCCACGCCCTACCAAGACGAGCAAGATGTGATGGTCGAATGGGTCGAGAGCGCTCGCGCTCGAGGTGTCGAGCCGATCGCGATCCTCGCGACACACCATCACCCGGACCATATTGGCGGGGCTGGGGTGCTCCGCAACCGATTGGGTTTGCCCTTGTGGGGGCACGCGATGACTGCCCAGCGTTTGAGCGGCGTAGTCGAGGTCGATCGACTGCTCGAAGATGGCGAACGAATTGAGCTCGATGGCCCGACGAAAACTGCGCTCACCGCGGTACACACGCCTGGCCATGCGCCGGGTCACTTGTGCTTTGTCGACGAAGCTAGCGGCATCATGATCGCTGGAGACATGGTGGCCTCCATCGGGACGATCATCGTCGAGCCCATCGATGGAGACATGATCCTCTACCTCGATTCGCTGCGACGAATAGCCTCCCTCGAACCAGTCGCGCTGCTCCCGGCCCACGGCGACATCATCGGAGACCCGCAGGCGATTTTGCGCTTCTACATTGCGCACCGCTTGATGCGAGAAGGCAAAGTCCTCGACGCGCTCGAGGCCCATGGCCAAACAGCGCGCCCGGACGACTTGGTCGCCCGGGCGTACGACGACACGCCCGAGGCGCTTTGGCCCCTTGCGATCCGGTCGATCGAGGCGCACTTGATCAAGCTCGAGCGCGAAGGGCGGATCACCAGCGAAGGCGGTTGCTGGCTCCCACCCGCCCCGTAAAGCCGACGGGGTTCACGTGATCGAATTGAGCGACCAGTCGTAGCGGTGATGGTCGAAGCCGAAGCCGGCAAATGCTCCGTCGTCACTCAGCGAGGTCGAGACGCCCGGGCAGCCGGACGTAGGCGTCTGGGGAGATCTCTTGGGGTCGCACCATCACGGGACCCGCAGACTCATTCTCCCCGGCGTCCGGGTGTCGTGCCGTGATCCAGACGGAGCCCGGAGTGACGCCTCGAAGTCGGAATCGACCTCGCGAGTCCGTCGAGACGGCCTGCGCCCAATCCGGAGGATCCCCCCACGTGACCTCCGCGCCCGGGATCGGTCCTCCGTACGCGTCCAGCACCTCGCCCTCGACCGTGCCTCCAGGGAGCAGGCGCACGACGGCGAACTCTTGAGGACGGTCGACATAAAGGGGCCGCGCCACTTCGATTCGCTGGTAATGCGACTCGTAGTCGGGGTGAGCGAATGAGATGTCGTAGATCCCGACGGGCGTCTGGCGAAATACGAACCAGCCGTCGTGTGCGGTCTTCGTCGAAAGCTCTATCGGGCCCTCGAGCTTCACGCGGACGCCTGGAAGCTCGTCCCCGGACCATTCGTCGAGAACACGACCCTGCAAGGTGACGCCGGCCGCCAGGACCACGCGAACGTCATCGGTCACTTCGATTTCGTCGAGCCGAGCCGCGCTGTACGCGGGGTGCTCGATCTGGAGGTCGTAGGGCGGCTCGGGAAGCGCAGGAACCGCGAACCTACCATCGGTCTCCGACTTGGCGTTCCTTCGAACCGACGCGCCCGAGCCCGACGACGTCACGGTCACAAGGGCGCCCTCGACGCCAAAACCGCGCTCGTCGACGACGCGCCCTCGAAGGGTGAGGAGCGTGCTCGACAGGACCAGCTCAACGTCGACGCGGCGATCATCGACAATGGCAACCGTTTGGCTCGCGGGCTGCAGATCATACGGGATCGCCGTCACCGTAACCTCGCCGCGCACCCCGCGAAACGCGAAGGAGCCGTCGTCGCCTGTGACGGTCATGCGCGGCAGTCGTTCGCTTGGGAGCCGGAGCTCCACCGGAATGCCTTCGAGTCCCTTGCCCCGGGCGTCGAGCACACGGCCACGGAGCTCGGCCCCACGGAACATGACGATGCGAACGTCGGAGACCGTCGTGCCCGGACGCATGTGGACTTCCTGGGACTCGCCGGGCGCGTAGGCCTCGTGCGTCGCGATCGCGGTGTACGGACCTGATCGCAAGCCGGACAGACGAAAACCGCCGTCGACCCCAGTCGAAGCCTGTTTCGCGAAGGCGAGC
Organism: Deltaproteobacteria bacterium; assembly: GCA_027295555.1. Lineage (GTDB taxonomy): Bacteria > Myxococcota_A > Polyangia > Polyangiales > Houyiibacteriaceae > SG8-38. The sequence goes on along the minus strand of JAPUKT010000185.1, from coordinate 13,395 downwards.
TGCAGGGTCCCACTACTCGCGGAGATCGGGGGCACCGATCCAGCGGTCACCCCCAACGAGTCCAAGCCCACCGGTGCGGCCACGCCCCCCTCGGCGCCCCCGTATGCCCGAACGACCACCCCCTGAATCGGTCGACCGCGACCATCGACGACCCATCCTTCGATCGTCGCACCTGGCTCGAGGCGCACGTCGATGTCTGGCTCATCGGGGGAGGCGGCCACGGGCCCCGACGGAACATATCCTTTGGCCTCGACGTAGATGTTCTGATCGTCGCCGACGATTCCCGGGAGCACGAACCGTCCTTTCACGTCGCTATCGAGCTCGCGCGAGTACACGCCCAGGAGCCCCGTCGCCACGTGGACGCTGGCCCCGTGGATCGGTCGTCCGGTTCGCGCGTCGACCACCTGCCCCGAAAGCGTCCAGCCCTCAGCCAGCCGAAGCCCGAACACCCGACGCGCGCCGGGATCGAGGATCAGCCCCTCGAGGGGAGGGGATGCGAGCCTTCCGTGCGACGCTCGAAGCTCGTAGATCCCCGCGGGGACCCCCGGCCAGTGAAAGTGACCGTCCGCCCCGGTTCGAACCGACCGGGCAGGCCAAAAGCCGCTTCCCGCGAGCGACACTTCGGCGCCCGCGAGAGGCTCACCATCGGGGCCGTAGACCCGTCCCGCGACGGTCGCGGATCCGACCCATTCGCCGTCCGATAGCCCAGCGCCAACCCCGTCGCCGGCCACGCCATATGAGACGGCCTTCTCTTTTGGCGTGTAAGTCCCTGGAATTACGAATGTTCCGAGCACCAAGAATCCTGTGATTGTGCCCGTCACCCGCATTCCCTTTTGGTTCTATCTTCGTTTTCGCCGGCGCGCGAGGGCGCATCGTTGCGACCCCTGCCGAGCGGTGCTAAATCGCCGCTCCCCTCGACTGGGGAAGCAGCCATGGCCAAGACATGCGACTACTGCGGCAAAGGCCGCCACAAAGCCCACAAGGTGAGCCACTCCAACATCAAGACCCGGAAGTGGCAACAGCCGAATTTGCAATCGTTGCGGGCGCTCGTGGGCGGCCAGGTGCGCAAGGTCGTCGCCTGCACGCGGTGCATTCGCTCGGGTAAGGTTGTCAAGGCCGCGTAGAAGCCGTCCCGAGGTAGCGGTCCCGCCGGGCTGCGATCCGACCTCGATCCTTCTGACTTTCCCCGTCGCCCCTGAGCACGCCGGCCAGCGTCTCGACCGCTTCGTGCAGTCCCGAATTCCGCGCCTGTCCCGGACGCGGGCGCAAGAAATCGTCCGGAGCTGCGCCTATCGGGCCGATGGCACCCGCAGGCGTCCGAGCGAGCGGGTGCGAACGGGCGAGACGGTTCTTCTGGTCCGGCCACCGTTCGAAGAGCCTCACGTGCCGCTTTTCTTCGATGTCCTCTACGAGGACGACGCGATCCTAGCGGTAGACAAACCCTCTGGGCTTCCCGTTCATCCGTCCGCCACCTATCACAAGAACACGCTCACCTTTCTGCTACGCGAGCGCTTCGGAAACGACGCGCCCCAGATCGCCCATCGGCTCGACCGAGAGACGAGCGGCCTCTTGCTTTGCGGGCGGACCCCGGAAGCCGAGCGAGCGCTGAAGAATGCCTTCGAAAGCCGTCGTGTGAGCAAGCGCTACCTGGCGATCGTTCGGGGCGTCATCCCGGACGACGAAGGCCGCATCGAGCTTCCGATCGATCAGGCCAAAGAGGGGCTCCGCATTCTGATGGAGGTCACGCCACCCGGGGAAGGGTACCCCTCGGTCACGCGCTTTCGAGTCGTGGCGCGGAGCGACCAAGCCACCCTCGTCGCGCTGGCGCCGGAGAGCGGCCGCCAGCATCAGCTTCGGGTCCACCTGAGCGCGCTTGGCTTTCCTATCCTCGGAGACAAGCTCTACGGACCGGAAGGCGTCCAACCCTTCCTCGACTACATCGAGACTGGAATGACCGACGAGCTTCGCCAACGCTTAGGCCACGAGAGACAAGCCCTTCACGCCTACGAGCTCACCTTCGACCACCCGACGAGCGGCGACAGGTTGACGCTGCACGCACCTCTCCCAGACGATCTGATCGCGCTATGGGGCGCGCCCTTGGACAGCGCGACTCTCGCTTCCGTCGGGGCGTGCTAGGGTCATGGTCGTGCGTGCCGTGGCCATGGGGGTTGTGTGCGTGGTGCTCGGGTGTGCGAGGGGCTCATCGACGGTCCCGACCGCCGAGTTCGCGCCCGAAGACCAGTTGCTCTTCGACAATTCGGTCGACCTCGTCGACAAGCCTGTGATCGTCGAAGGCGAGTGGCGCGGCGAGTTTGAACGCCGGGTGACACGCGCGGACATCATCGCGGTCGTCAAAATCGAATCGCTGAGCTCGGACGAGGATCCTCGAGGGTCGAGCTATCGCCTCACCGCAAAAGTGATCGATCGGGTGAAGGGCAAATCCCATCGCGAGCTGGTGCTCCGCGCGCACGATGACGAGCCGGGCTTTCGGAGCGTCCGTGTCAACGAGGACCGACTGCTCGGCGACTCTTTCGTCGCGTTCATCAAGTGGGAAGACGACCCCGAATCCGAGCAGCTCGTCCCGCGATGGCACCTGTCTCCCGATTCCCCCGCGGTTCGGGACAAGGTCGCGTTTTTCTTGAATCCGCCACCAGGGGATGACCGGACCCAAGTCGAGGTTCTCGAGCCATAGCCCGAGAGTTCGACGTAACCTCAGCTCGCGTCGTAGACTACGCATGGAGTGATGCACATGCGTATTTGGCCCCTACTCCCTTTGACGTCTTGGCTGGTCTTCTGGGCGCTCGCGGTGGGCGGCTGCGAAAGCAAAGCCCCGACTCCGAAGGCTCACGATCACCACGCCTACGCAGGTCACCATGCCGCTCCGGCAGAGCCCGCCGCCAAGCCCGATGAGCCGGCAGGCCCGCGCCTCGAGACCGGATCGTTTCTCCTCGAGGTCGCGTCGGTTCAGCCCAAGTACAACGTTGGCAAGGCTGGCGAGGTGGAGATCGAGCTCGAAGGTCGCGGCGAGTGGCACGTCAACCAGGACTACCCGATCCGTGTCGACCTGAAGGCAGGCCCCGGTGTAGGGCTTCAGCAAAAAGAGCTGGTCAAGGACGACGCCAAAGAGTTCAACGAAGACAAGGTTCGGTTCGTGGTCGCGCTCGAGCCCACCGAGGCGGGCGACTACGAAGTGTCTTGTGATGTCTCGTTTGCGATGTGCACGGACGAGAACTGCATACTCGAGAAGCGCACCGTCGCGATGCAAGTCAAGGTGGAATGATATGAGCGAGGGGGGACTCAAGACTGCGTTGGAGACGATTCGTGGGGAGGTCAAAGCACGCTTCGACGCGCAGAAGAGGGTCCTGTCGTTTCGAGAGTACCTCGAGCTCGTTCAGGAACATCCGCGTCGATACACCCGTGACGCGGCACGCTATCTCAAAGACTGCTTGGATTTCTTCGGGTCCTATCAGGTCGAGCGTCCCACCGGGACGGCGAAGCGCTGGAAGGTCTTCGACCTCGAGTTCGGCACCGAGAACAGCGGGCACCAGGCCGAGCTCAAGATGCGCGACCGATTGGCCGGCCACGAGGCGACGCAAGACGCGTTTTATCGCGTGCTCGACGGGTTCGAGCGGGAAGGGCGCGCGAACCGGCTCGTCCTCCTACACGGCCCGAACGGGAGCGCAAAGTCGACGTTTACGGCCTGTTTGATGCGGGGTCTCGAAGCTTATTCGGAAATCGACGACGGCGCGCTCTACCGGTTTTCGTGGATCTTCCCGCGCGCGCCAGAGGGGTCAGGAATCGGGTTCAGCACGTCGTCGGACGCGCTCGGCCAGGGGGATACCTTCGCGCATCTCCCCGAGGAGCGGATCATCACCAAGCTCCAGAGCTCGGCCCGGGAGCATCCGCTGCTGCTCCTGCCGCGCGACGTCCGCCAGCGCTTGATTGCGGAAACTTATACGTCTGCGGGGGTCTCCGGAGCGGCGCCCGACTTGGTCTGGACGGGGCAGCTCGGCCGAGAGAACCAACAGATCTTTCAAGCACTGCTCACGGCGTATCGAGGTGATCTCGATCGGGTGCTCGCGCACATTCAAGTCGAGCGGTTCTACATTTCGCGGCGCTATCGGGTCGGTGCGGTCACCATCGGGCCGCAAATGTCGGTCGATGCGTCCGAGCGTCAGATCACGGCCGATCGATCGATCGAATCCCTTCCGGCCTCGTTGAGCGCGCTCACCTTGTTCGAGCCCTTTGGCGAGCTGGTGGACGCGTCGGGCGGCATCGTCGAGTACAGCGATTTGTTGAAGCGCCCGTTGGAGGCCTGGAAGTACCTCTTGCTCGCCATCGAAGAAGGCGAGGTCTCCCTCACGATGTCGAACCTCCCGATCAACGCCGTGATGATGGCGAGCTCGAACGAGCTTCACCTGAGCGCGTTTCGACAGCATCCCGAGTACAACTCCTTTCGCGGACGCATCGTTCGCACCCGCATGCCGTACTTGTTGGATGTGCATCGCGAGCAGGAGATCTACGACGGCCAAATCGTCCCGCAGATCCCGAGGCACGTCGCGCCTCACACCACGTATGTGGCGGCCCTCTGGGCCGTCCTGACGCGGTTCCGCAGGCCCGATGCGGATCGGTTTACGGACAGCGATCTCGGCACTGTGGCAGCGTCGCTGTCCCCGATGGAAAAGGCGGACCTCCTTGCGGACGGGCTCATTCCGGCGCGCTTCGAAGCCGATCAAGCCAAGATCCTGAGAAGCGGCATTGCCGAAGTCGAGCTCGAGGGGGCGACCGCGTCGGAGTACGAGGGGCTGAGCGGGGCCTCGCCGCGCGAGATCCGAATGCTCCTGCTCGAAGCCGCCTCGGACGAGATCGATCCGTGTGTCTCCCCGGTGAGTTTCCTAAGCCGCCTCGAGGAGTTCTGCGAGCGCGATGACTACGAGTTCTTGAAAGAGCAGACCGACGGCCCCTACCGAGACCATCGCGCCTTCGTCGACGCCGTCCGAGAACGCTGGCTCGACATCGTCGAAGGCGAGCTTCGTACCGCAAGCGGATTGATCGACGAGCACAGTCACCTCGGCCTCTTCGACCGCTACGTGACGCACGTCTCCCATTCGGTGAAGCAAGAACGGGTCTACAATCCCGTGACCGGTCAGGACGAAGACCCGGACCTCGAGCTGATGAAGAGCGTCGAAGGGACGTTCGACGTCGACAATGCAACGGCTTTCCGGAACGACCTCCTCGGCGCCATCGCTGCGTGGGCGATCGACAACCCCGAGCAAGAGGTCGACTATCAGACACTCTTCCCGAGGTATATCGAACAACTACGCCAAGCGTACTTCGACGAACGCAGGGGCCAGATCGGCGAGATTGGACGGGGCGTGGTCGCCGTCCTCGAAGAAGACGACGCGATCGACGCCGATGTTCGAGAGGCCGCTCAACAGGCACTCAACGTGCTGACCACTCGCTACGGCTACGAAAACTCGAGCGCCAAGGTCGCGCTGGGCGCACTCGTTGCGGCCCGGTACCGCGATTGACGCCACGAGACGCCATGGGTCATAACCCGGTCCCATGAGCGAGCAGTCGAGCGTCGGCGAACGGGCAAAACAGGGGGCCGACCGGGTCGGGGTCCGCGTCGCCGAGTTACAGGCGCTCGGGAAACGCATCCTCGAAAGAGTCCCTGCGCCTCTGCGCAGCGGCATGCGGCGCGCATTCTCGCTCGCCTTCTTCATCGCGATCGGATGGGTTCTGTACGGTCAGCTCAGGGAGCTGGATTGGCCGCAGGTGTTGCGCTCGTTGCCCACCTCGCCCTGGTTCTACGTATGCTTCCTCGCGCGGTACTTGATTCTGCCGGTGACGGAGGTGCTGTGCTACTCGGCGATCTGGGCCATCAACCTCTTCCGTCACTTCGGCGTTTTCCTGATCAAGCGCATCCTCAACGCGTCGGTGGCGGGAGCGTCGGGCGACGTCTACTTCTTGCTGTGGGCCGTACAGACGCTCCGCGTCACCTACCGGCGGGCGTTCTCTGCAGTGAAAGACGTCACCCTGCTTTCGGCCGCGGCCGCCAACGGGGTCGCCGTGGCGGTGCTGGGTGCCTACCTGGCCTTCGGGGATTGGAAGGCTTTCGAGGGCTTAGAGCCCAGAGTGCTGGCCCTGATCATCGGAGCCACCCTTGCCGGTGCGGTGCTGAGCCTGCTGATCATCCTGTTTCGCGGAAAGATCTTGGGCGTCGGCACCCCGACCATGTGGCGCATCATCGGCTATCACGGGGTGCGCAGCGCTGGCAGCATCGTGTTGCTCGGCCTGCAATGGTGGGCAGCCATCCCGGAGTCGGGCTTCACGGTATGGATCAACCTACTCATCATCGACCTGCTGATCGCGCGCGCCCCGTTCATCCCGGCGCGGGAGTTTCTCTTCCTCTCGATCGCTCTGGCCCTCGCCAACACGATCAACGCCCCCGAGGCGCGAATGACCGCCATGTTCTTGGCGGACACGGCGTTGCTGCAAATCGCGCTTGTGCCTTCGCTCATCGCGGGGATCCTATGGAGGTCTAAGTCGCACCCGCTGCCCGTGGACCCCGCCGATGAGGCACCGGAAAAGCCGGCGACTGCATCGTGAACCACGCGGGACCGCGCGACCGGTACGCGGCCGCCGTGCTGCTACGACGCATGCGGTGTGTCGCTTTCGAGGCACTCGCGGTACCACAGCTCGAGGATCATCATCGTCCAGATCTGGAAGCCCCGGGGCTCGCCGTGCTGGTGGCGGGCGAGCATGTCCTCCACGGCGGTCGGATCCAGAATTCCCCGCTCGCGCGCACGCTTGTCGAGCAAGACGTCGCGCGATAGCGGGGCGAGATCTTCGCGCATCCATCGGTCGATGGGCAGCCCGAAACCCTGCTTCGGGCGCGTGAGGATGCGTCGGGGCAACAGCTCCTTCGCGACGCGACGGAGCAAGAACTTGGTGGTACGTCCGCGGAGCTTCATGGAGCCGGGAAGCGAAGCCGCGAAGTCCATCAGCTCCTGGTCGAGCAACGGACATCGTACCTCGAGCGAATGAGCCATCGAGGCGATGTCGACCTTCGTCAAAATGTTGTCCGTCAGGTACGTCTGGATGTCCACGTCGAGCAGGCGATTGACCGGATCGTGCGCGCGCGAAGCTTGGAACAGTCGCTCGAACTCCATCGCGACCTGGTCCTGCGCAAAGCGCTCGCGCATCGCCCGGCTGTAGATCGCCATCCGGTCCTTGTGGGGGACGGCCGCGGCCAGACCGAGGAAACGCACGTATTCCGGTTGCATGATGCGTTCACCGTAGTCCCGCACTTCCCGGGCTTGCGGGGTGGGCAGGTGGGTGAGCGCGCCGGCGAGGAGCTGCGGCAGCGGCCACGGTAGGCGGCGGATCGCCCGCGCCGTGCGGCTGTGCTTGTAGCGGCGATAGCCGGCAAAAGCCTCGTCTCCGCCGTCTCCGCTCAAGGCGACCGTTACGCCCGTGCGCGTGTACTGGCACAGGTACCATGTGGGCAGCGCCGAGGTGTCGGCGAACGGCTCGCCGTAGTGGCGCACGAATTCGGGAACCACCGACGACATGTCGGGCTCCACGATCATCTCGTGGTGATCGGTGCCGTACCGCTCGGCCACGAGCTTCGCGTAGGGCAGCTCGCTGTGGTCCTTGCCGGCGAAACCCACCGAAAAGGTCTTCACGGGCTGCGCCGAATGGCCCGCCATCAGCGCCACGATAAGCGACGAATCGATCCCGCCCGACAGGAACGCGCCGAGCGGGACATCGGACACCATGCGTACGCGTACTGCGTCGTCGAGGACCTCGCGAAGCTCCTGAGTGAGATCCTGCACTTCGCCGGCACGCGGCTGATCGAAGCGAAGTGTGTAGTAGGGTTCGGGCTCGTGGATGACACCGTCTTCGCAGATCAGCCTGTGCCCGGCCGGGAGCTTCTTGACGTTCTCGAAAGCCGTCATCGGCGCGGGTACGTACTGCAGGCACATAAAGGCGTCGATGGCGTCCAGGTCCGGCCGTTTCTCGAAGTGCTTCGACGCGACCAGACCACCGAGCTCCGAAGCAAACACCAGGTCGCGCGGTCCCGCGTGATAGAACAAGGGCTTCTTGCCGACCCGATCGCGGGCGAGCACGAGGCGTCTGCGCGGCCGGTCCCATAGCGCGAGGGCGAACATGCCGCGCAGGTAGTCGAGGAAGTCGACGCCGTGTTCCTCATAGAGGTGCAGCACGACCTCGGAGTCGGACCGCGACTTGAAGCGGTGCCCCCGTTGCTCGAGGTCCTTTCTGAGCTCGACGAAGTTGTTGATTTCGCCGTTGACGACCACCGAGACGGTGTCGTCTTCGTTGGTCATCGGTTGCGCGGCTTCGGGCCGCAGGTCGATGATCGACAGCCGGCGATGACCGAGCACGCAGGGGCCATCGGTCCGCAGACCGTGGTCATCGGGACCGCGGTGCACCATCGCGTCGCACATGCGACGCACGGCCTCAGCTTCTGGAACGGCCTGCTGATCGATCGCTAACAATCCCGCGATGCCGCACACGTGAAAAGGGTCCCCGCTCGGAGCTCGAAGAGAGGCGGATACTTGGGCATGACCTCGGTTCCGTCAAGCACTCCGCGGAGTTGCCAGGCGCTCGCCGATGACCCATCGTGGGCCGCCAAAACCGCTCTGCCCACCATGCCCGCTTCATCCAACCCCGCGCGCCCCGACCTTGCTCTCTTCATCCCCTCCTATGCGGGGGGTGGGGGCGAGCGCATCGCCTTGTTTCTGGTTCGTACCCTCGCGGAAGCGGGATTGCGCGTCGATCTAGTCGTGGCCTGCGCTCACGGCGAGTTACGCGACGAGCCAGTGCCGGGAGTGACGAAGGTAGAGCTCGGGGCCGTCACCGAGATCCTCGCGGCGCCGGCCTGGGTTCGCTATCTCAAGCGGGTTCGTCCGCGCTGCGCCATGTCCATGGTGCACACGGCGAACTTCGTTTCCGGCATCGGCGCGTTCTTCGCGACCGAGGTGCCGGTCATCGTGAACCTGCGCATCGCGTTACGTTGCGACCCCGCGGCTCAGTGGTGGTTCCGGCGTTGGTTTGGGTTCGCGCCCGAGCGTTTTTTGTACCGGCGCGCGGCGCGCGTGATCGGCGTCTCACAGGGGGTGGCGGACGAGGCTGCCGAGATCTTCGACGTGCCGCCGAACAAGGTGGTGACCATTCCCAACCCGCGGCGCTCTCGGGACGCTTCCCTCGAGATCGCTCCGGAACATGAGCCGCTGTTCGAAAAGCCCGTCGTGCTCGGGATAGGGCGCCTGGCGGGACAGAAGGACTTCGGGATGCTGCTAGGCGCGTTCGCGGACGTGACCGCGCGGCGGGACCTGCACCTGGTCATCCTGGGAGACGGGCCCGACCGTGCCTCGCTAGAGGCTCAGGCCCGACAGCTCGGTCTGTCTGAGCGCGTGTTCTTTCCCGGCTTCGTGAACAATCCCCAGGCCTACCTGCGGCGTGCACGCGTCTTTGCGCTGTCATCACGCAACGAAGGCTTCCCCGGGGCGTTGATCGAAGCCATGGAAGCCGGCGCGGCGATCGTCTCGACGGACTGTGACTTCGGTCCGCGCGAGATACTCGACGACGACCGCTTCGGGCGCCTGGTACCGGTGGGGGACGCCAGCAGCTTCGCCGCGGCGCTCGAGGCTGAGCTCGACGAGCCTGACGTCGGCTCCAACGCGCGCCGCCCGGCACGGGCCGACTGGTTGCGGCGCTTCGAGCCCGAGGTGATCACGGGCCGCTACTTCGACCTGGTCCGAGAGGTCATCGAAGAGGCAGACGGCGGTCCTAGTGTCCTCGCTTAGAAAGCCTACTGTGCATGTGCAGGGTTCGCGCCTTTGATGTGTGAAACCCGGTTTCGGGGCATACTCGGCGCGTGCAGTGGCTCTTCACACGAGAAGAGTCGCGCGACGTCGATCGCGCGGCCATCAAAGACCTGGGCCTCGTGAGCCTCGTGGTGATGGAGAACGCCGGGCGGGGTGCGACCGATGCGATCGTGGAGCGCTTCGCGGATCGTCTCGGTCGAGTCGTGTTGGTCGGTGGTCCGGGGCAGAACGGTGGAGATGCCTGGGTGATCGCGCGCCGCCTGACTCTCCTTGGACATGCGCCGTCGGCAGTGCTGATTGGGCAGGCGTCGCGACTGAAAGGCGATGCGAAGGCGAACTGGGAGCTCTTGGGCAAGCTCGCTGTCGACAGGACGGAGCTCTCGAGTGATCAGGCTGGCGGGCTCACCGAGCTGTTGTCCGAGGCACACCTCATCGTGGATGGGCTCTTTGGGACCGGTCTCGATCGACCGATCGAGGGTGGCTATGCGGATGCGATCCGTGCGATCGAAGCAGCCTCGGCCCCGGTGGTGTCGCTCGATCTTCCAAGCGGGCTCGACGCGGACACCGGGGGGATCCTCGGAGTCGCGCCCCATGCCGAGCTCACGGTGACCTTCGCTGGGCTCAAACGGGGGCTTCATCAATACCCGGGCGTCGAACACGCGGGGGAGATTCGTGTTGCCGACATCGGGATCCCGATCGCGAGCTCGCCGACAGCAAGCGTGTGGCATGCAGAGGATTTGAAGCGCTTGATCGCGCCGCGAGCAGGCGACGCCCATAAAGGGACCAACGGCCACCTGCTCGTCGTCGGAGGCGCTCCCGGGAAGACCGGCGCTGCAGTGCTTGCAGGTCGCGCCGCGTTCCGTGCAGGGGCGGGCTTGGTCACCATCGGGGCGCGACCCGACGCGCGAAGCGCGCTCGAAGAAAAAGTGATCGAGTTGATGACCACCGAGCTTCCCGCAAACGCCGACCAGGCTTCGGTCGAGGCGCTCTGCGAAGGGAAGCGCGCGGTCGTGTTGGGACCGGGGTTGGGGCTCGATGACATCGGCAAAGCGTGGACGCAGGCCTTCGCGCTCCATGCTCCGGTTCCCACCGTGATCGATGCCGACGCACTCACGAACGTGGCAGAGGAGGGGGTCGAGTCGCTTCGCGGTGCCGGAGCGCCCCGGATCCTCACGCCGCACCCGGGTGAGGCGGGGCGCCTGTTGGAGCGCTCGACCGCAGACGTGCAGGCAGACCGCTACGCGGCGACCAGTGCCATCGCGGAACGCTCGGGGCAAGTCGTGATTTTGAAAGGCGCGCGCAGCATCGTTGCCACCAAGGACGAGCTTCGCGTGTGCGCTGAAGGAACGCCCGCGCTCGGCGTTGCAGGGACAGGCGACGTATTGAGCGGTGTCGCCGGTGCATTGGCGATGACTCTCAACCCGGTCGACGCAGCGATCGCCGGAGCGCTTCTTCATGCCGTTGCCGGCATCGAAGCGTCCGTTGGCGATCGCGGTCTCATCGCGTCCGAAGTCGCCGATGCGGTGCCGGTCGTGCTCGAGCGTTCGCGCTGAATCGCGAGGACAGCTTGACACGACACCGTGTCAATCAGGGGACAAGCTGGCGCCCCTCAAGACACCTTAAGCCCAAAATGCTTGGGTTTTTGAGATGGCATCGCGGTTGCAAGGAAGCAGAGGCGGAGACCGAATCGATGCAAACCCAGCAACAGTACACCCAAGAAATCCTGCCTTGTGTGCCCGAGCTTTCCCGGACTGCTCTCCGATTGGCCCGCGGCACCGCACTCGCCGACGACCTCGTCCAAGAGACCCTGACCCGCGCGTGGCAATCCCGTTCGAGCTTTCGGCCGGGCACGAACGCACGCGCGTGGACCCACCGCATCCTCTTCAACACGTACATCAACCACTACCGCAAGAAGAAGCGCGAGCGCGAAGCCCTCGAAGAGATTCGTGGCCTGGCTCACAAGAACGTGTGGCCCACGCACGAGGGCTTCGGCGACGAGGTCTTCGCGGCGCTTGGCGCACTGCGACCCGAGTTCCGAGAGGCGGTCGAGCTCGTCGACCTCGCAGAGCTGTCCTATCAGGCCGCAGCCGAGCGTCTCGAATGCCCCGTCGGCACTGTGATGTCGAGGCTACACCGGGGCCGCAACCGGCTCAGGAGGGCTCTCGAGGGCTACGCCGTCGACCAAGGGGTCCTGCGCTCGGCCGCATAGATTTTAACCCTCGGACCGAAATACCCGACAAAACCGATGTGAAAACGATGGGATATGCCCTAAGCACCCGGGAGCCTTGACGAATCTCTGCTAAGTTACATATTGGCGGACATGGCCAAGACTTACGCGGACCTGCTCCAAGAGGCGAAGGCTGCCATCCGGCAGGTCTCCCTCGAGGACCTGAGAGACCGCCTCGATGCGGGTGAGGAACTGATCCTTCTCGACGTACGCGAGAAGGACGAGTGGCGCCAGGGACACGTGCCCGACGCGCTCCACATCCCACGAGGCTTTCTCGAGATGCAAGCGGGTTCGAGGCTTCCCGACAAGGACGCGAAGATCGTCACGATGTGTGCCGGCGGCATTCGCTCCGCGTTTGCGGCGAACGTGCTGCAGGAGCTGGGCTACACCAACGTCGAGTCCGCGAATCCCGGCTTCGATCAGTGGAAGGATCAGGGCTTCCCGACGACGCAGCCTTTCGCGTTCACAGATGCGCAGCTCAACCGCTACTCGCGGCACCTCATGCTACCCGAGGTGGGCGAGCAAGGGCAGGCCAAGCTCCTTCAGGGGCGCGTGCTGTTGCTCGGTGCGGGCGGTCTCGGATCACCGGCGGCGCTATACCTGGCCGCAGCCGGGGTTGGCACCATCGGCGTGGTCGATGGTGATGTCGTCGACGAGTCGAACCTCCAGCGTCAGGTCTTGCACGGCCTCGATCGGATAGGGGAGTCGAAGGTCGAAAGCGCCATGCGGACGATGCAGAACCTCAACCCCGACGTGAAAGTGATTCCGTTCAACGAGCGGCTCGACCGGCAAAACATCGATCGCATTTTCGATCAGGATTGGGACGTCATCGTCGACGGCCTCGACAACTTCGCAACACGCTACCTCGTCAACGACGCGAGCGTCTGGAAGAACATCCCGGTCGTTCACGGTTCGATCTTCCGATTCGATGGCCAGGTCACCACTTTCTGGCCATCCCAGGGTCCGTGCTACCGCTGCTTATACCCCGAGCCCCCGCCTCCGCACCTTGCTCCTTCGTGCGCCGAGGCGGGCGTGCTCGGCGTGCTTCCTGGCGCCATCGGCACGCTCCAGGCCACCGAGGCGGTGAAGATCATCCTCGAACGCGGCGAGCCGCTCGTCGGTCGCTTGCTGCAATACGATTCGCTCGGAATGACCTTCCGCACCTTCAAGCTCCGGCGAAACAAAGACTGCCCGGTCTGCGGCGATCACCCGACGATCACCGAGTACATCGACTACGAAGAGTTCTGCTCCGGCAGCTGAGGGCCTCTAGTCGGAGCCCCCGAGCTCCTCTGCGAGCGCGACCAGAACCGG
>JAPUKT010000184.1 GCA_027295555.1 Deltaproteobacteria bacterium | reverse complement strand
TCCGAATCGACTGGCATCCAGGTCTCGTGCTCACTTCAGAGGGTGCCGTGCATGGGGAGCTCTTCGAAGTGGACGATATGGCGGCTGCCCTCGAAGAGCTCGATCCTTATGAAGACTTCGGCGGCTACGGGGACGACGGCTCCCTCTACCGACGTTCGATTGTAAGCGCGCATACAAATGGCGGGCCCGTCCTGGCTTGGACCTACGTTTACCTGGGGGATGCGGCCGCTTTGCCGGTCATCGCCTCGGGGCGTTGGTCTGACGCTTGACTCCGAACGCGGGACCGTACACCCTCCAGCCAATGACCAACCACTGCGACACGCTGCGCTTTTACTTTTTTTGGTTCACCGACTGAGGTGGCCTGCGCGCGTTGTCGCTCCAAGGCCGCCTCTCAGGCGGCCTTTTTCGGTTAATGGATCGGGTCGTCGTGGGAGGGGCAGGGAGCCCGACCGATGGCCCGCAACAACCGAAATCAAGCCCAACACCGACAACCCAGCTCTTCAATCGCGCTGCGCCGAGAGGCCACCGTCGTGCACGACGGCTCTGCATTCGAGCTCGCCGTCGACCTGAGGCACTTTGGCTTCAAGGTGACCGAAGGCCCTCTTCTGTCGTTTTCGGCCAGCTACGAACCACCGGGGCAGCTAGCGATCATTGCGACGCGGCCCGGCGCAGCGAGGCCCGAGAGACTGTCTGCGTGGACCCGTGAGCTTTGTTCGCGGGGAGCGACCCTACTCGCCGTCGGCGCGTCGGTCGGGCCAGTGGCCGAGTTCTTCGGTTCTTCCGCCTGCAAGTCGAATGACTCCCAACCGACCGAGCGGCTGGCCGACGTGACCGCGGCCCGAGGCGGTCTCTTTTCCGGCTTGCCCGAGGAGTTTCGGCTCGCTCTTCCAGCGGGCCACCGAGTCGAGTGCGAGGATCTGAACGCAGAGTTCGGCGTGACGGCCTGGAGCAAAGACGGCGAGCTGGTCGGTGCGTCGCACGTGTTCCGACCCGTCCACCTGCTCCACGCGGGGGTTCTCGAAAGCAGCGAGCTCCGGCCGGTGATCCTGACGAACCTCCTGCGTCTCGTTCGTGAACGCGGGGGCCGCGCCTTCTGACCGCCGCCGCACTTAACCCCGACAAAAAAGGGAACCGTCCCCTTTTGTTGGGGGTTAAGTGGGGGGTTGGCTACCCTTGTGAGTCGGGGGGATAGCTTGGCGAAACCGGTTCCTTGGCGCCGTTGGGGGGCGATTCTTTTGGCGTCGGCCGTGTCGGTCGGGCTTTTGGTGTTGCTCTTCAAGGATGTCGATCCGAAGCAAGTCCTCGTGGAGGCGAAGAAGGTCGACCTGCGCGTTTTCGTGTGGATCTATGTGCTTCGGGCGATCGCGTTCTTCGCATTGATTTGGAGGACGCGAGCCGTTGCGGAGCCCCTCCACACCTATCGTTGGCCGCAGGCGACTCGAGCCGTTTTTGCAGGCTACTTTGGTAATGCGGTGCTTCCGGCACGCATCGGGGAGCTCATGAAGGCTGGGTACCTGTCGCGGGTCGGCTCTCCCACGCCCACCGCATGCCTTGCGTTCATCGCGGTCGAGCGCGTCTTGGACCTGGTCGTGATCGCCATCGTGGCCCTTTGGGTCTCGTTCGTCGTCCTCAACGAGCAGGCCGGGGATAGCGTCGTATTGTTCTCGCTGGCCGTGGGAACGGGCACGCTAGTTCTGTTCGTCTTGGCGCGCAGCCCGCAACGCGGGGTCGAGATCGCGAGGGCCGGGGTGCGTCTCCTAGGGCCCCGGGCCGACGCGCTCATCAGTCCACGGATCGAGACCTTTCTCGAGGGTCTCTCGGCGCTAGACACCGCGCGTCGGCTCCTGCCCGTCATTCTGTCGACTCTGCTCTACTGGGGCGCGACTGTCGCGACGATCTCGATTTGGCCCCTGGCCTTCGGACTCAGCCTGCCCTGGTACGCGCCGCTCGTCGTCATGGTATTTCTGTCGCTCGGAACTGCGATTCCATCGACCGCGGCGTTCGCCGGCACCTATCACTACGCCGCGGCGGCGGCCCTCAGTCTGATGGGCGCCTCTCGCGAGACCGCGGTGGCAATGGCCGTCTTCGTCCACGCCGCGACCTTCGTTCCATGGACGATCGCCGCCGGCCTCATCATCGTGATGCCACTCCTCAGGGGGCAATTCGCCGCGAAGCAGGCGGCACTGCGACCCTCGACCGCGCCCGAGCCCATGACGTAGAGCTTTTCTTGGTCTCGCTCGGGCCCCGGAATACAACGGTTCCATGGGACAGCTGCTCAACATCGTGACCCCACTTCACACGGCCACGAAGCGCGACTTCCTGGGTCGCATGCAGGACGACAAGATCGCTTGCATGCAGGTTGCCCGTGAATACCGCAAGGACTTTTGGGACGGAGACCGCCGGTATGGGTATGGGGGCTACCGCTACGACGGACGGTGGACGCCCGTGGCCGAGCGCCTCATCGAGCAATACGACCTCCAGCGGAACGCTTCGATCCTCGATGTCGGGTGCGGAAAGGGCTACCTCCTCTACGAGCTCAAGA
>JAPUKT010000183.1 GCA_027295555.1 Deltaproteobacteria bacterium | reverse complement strand
GCGGTAGCCGACTTCGGTGTGTCGCTTCTCGATTCGATCGGCCAGGGCCTTCATGGCTTCCGGGGTCATTGGTGTTCCCGCTGCGGCTTCGTCGGCGATCGCTTCAGCCTCTGCTGGGCTCCCACCCGGAACCTCGTCCGGCTCGTCGCCGACGCCGAGATATGCGGCGACCACCTTTTCGATGATTTCGATCGCGCTTACGCGGCTGTCTTTGATGTTGCCTTTGCCGGTGAGGACGTTGCCGAGGCCGAATACGCCTGGGAGCTCGTGCAGCTCGCCCGTGTCCCAATTCTTGAAGTGGTAGAGCTCGCCCTTGGTTGGGATGCCTTCGATCGGTTTGGGGATGCTCCCGATCGAGCTGATGATCATCGGGCTTCGCACTTCGAACTCGGTGCCTACTAGGCCGTTGACACGACCTTCGACGAGTTCGGTTTTCTGGAACCGGATCCCGACGAGCCGGTCCCCCTCGACGAGGGTCCCGACGGGCCGGCTCAGGGGCTCGAACTTCACTAGGTACTTACGCATGACCCGATCCATGATTTTCGCACGGGCGGCTCTGAGTTTTTGGAGCTGTTGGGGGGTTGGGTTGTCGATGCTCGCGAGCGGCATGTCCTCTTTGCTGCGTCGGTAATAGAGTGTGCAGCCTTCGACGCCGAGCTCTTCCGGCGTGATGCCGTGGGCTTCGAGTATGCGCGGGATCCCTTTGACTTCCATCTTGACGATGTCCACCTCGAGGCCGCGCTCGCGAAGAGCCCGCGCGAAGATCTCGAGGTTGACGATCTTCACCACGTCGATCGAGGCCAATCCGCCGCCGACGATCATCGTGCCGTCGGGCACCTCGTAGACCGGGCCGTCGTAGCCCTCGTCTTCGTAGTGGTTGAACCAGTAGACGAACGGGTTTTGGTAGACGAGGCCGCGTCCCTCGTAGGCGTCCGCTCCTTCGATGGCTAGCCCCCGGTCATGCCATGCGCCGTTGGCAAGCACGATCGCGCTGAAGCCGGCATCGCCGTAGAGCTCTTGCCAGGATAGATCCGAGCCGATCTCCGTGCTCGGGACGAAGATCACATCGTCCCTGCCGAGGTTGTCGTCGATCTTCTGGTATTCCTTGGCGCGGAGCTTCACGTGCCAACGCGGAAGGCCGTCTTCGATCTTGCCGTACGGCCGGTCGCCTTGCTCGAACACGACCGCAATTGCCCCGCGCGTAGCACACGCTGCAGCGGCCTCGCACCCCGCGACAGCACCCCCAATGATCGCAACGACAGGCTTTGGTTCGGCTGCGTCGCGCAAGATCTCGAGCGCATTCATCTCGGCTTCTCTAGCACACGCTACATGAAGCGTGAGGTTCCCCAGACACCGGTGCTCTTCAGATCGGCGCTGAACTGATACTCCGGATCGAGCAGATCGTTGATGCGATCCATGACGAGATCTGCTGCGGCCTGAAACTTGTCGCGGTGTTTGTGCTCGGCCTCAGCGGAGAACGGCTCGAACGACTCGTCGATGTGAAACTCGGAGAGCTCGTCGTAGTGGATCGGCTCCCCGATGCGGTAGACCACCTTGCCCTTCTTGGCGATCGGAACGGATCCTGTATAGATGAGGTCACATCCGTTGCAGCCAACGGGCACGATCGTCTTCTTGTAGCGGAGGGCGATCTCCATCATGCCTATGCGGCCCCGCAGAAGACGAATGGAACGCGTGCCTTGCGGAAACACCAACAAGTCGAGCCCGAGGTCGAACGATCGCTCGTTGAGCTTGACAAACTCGCGCATCATCGCCGCAAACACATTGTTGATGCCGCGTGCGTAGGACTCTTGGTTTGGGTCGAATTGCACGCCCAGGATGTCGCGCTTCGTGTGGAGCAGCTTCTCGGGGATCTGTGAGATATCGACCGAGCTCGGGTCGGAGTCGGGGTCCGCTTCGGCGTCAACCCGTGCGCGAAGAGTGTCGTACTCGGCTTCGGTCGGCCGCCGCCCCATGGTGAGGGTGAAGTCCTTGGTGATGATGTATCCGCGGGACACGGTCGGAATGTTGCTGGTGAGCTCCATGAACATGCCGGCGCCGACGGTTTCATAGTACTTGCCCTTCACCCAGACCGTCATGTACCGGCCCTTTGTTCGCCAGAGCTTGTACATGAGCGGGAAGTAGTTGAACCGGTCGGTGTGGTTCATTGCGAAGATGACTGGCTGGCGCGGAATCCGGTCGATGTTCTCGATCTCGATGTCGATGCCCGGCAGCAAATTGTAGTTGGGCGCGAGCACGGACCAACCAAACGCGATTTGCCCGATGGGGCGCGGCATGAGCCGAATGCGTTGCAAGCGAGGGAGATCGAGCATCGGACAGTTAACTTGTGCGCAAAACGCTTTGCGTTGTCAATTCGGAAGCTCGACCCGCTGTGCCACCATGGTGGCGAGCGCCATGATCGCGACCTGTGGGTTTACGCCAACCGCCGTTGGGAAGAGGCTCGCGTCTGCCACGTAGCATCCGGGAAGGTCCCAAAGCTCACCGCGAAGATTCACGACAGAGGTGCGGCGATTGCCTCCCATGCGGCAGGTGCCCATCAAATGCACGGTGAAGAGCTCGATGGTGCTTCGCGACCGCTGCGTACGCTCGATCTGATCGAGGTCGTCGACGCAGTTTGCGAGGTGCATGTTGCTGAAGGGCAGGATGACCTGCTTTGCCCCCATCTCGAAGTGCAGCGTCGCGAGCCGGTGGACGCCCCGCAAGAACCGTTCGTGGTCGTACGTATTAATTGTGTACCTGACGAGCGGCGCATCGAAGCTGCGCGTGACCGTACCCGCGTGTG
>JAPUKT010000182.1 GCA_027295555.1 Deltaproteobacteria bacterium | reverse complement strand
ACTCCAGTCGCCGGTGCCGCTTACCGCCGCGTATTGGCCGTATTTACTGCGGTAAGATTCCTGCCGCTGCTTGATCTCGTTGAGCATCGATACGGCTTCACTCACGCGGCCTCGGTAGACGTAGCCCTTGAAAGACGGAATCGCGAGGCCCGCAAGCACGCCGACGATCACGACTCCGATCATCAGCTCGATGAGGGTGAAGCCGGACAGCCTTCGAAATGAAAAGGAGGACATTGTCATAGTATATCAATCGGTCGCAGAATCGCCCACTTCAGGCGAGATGTGCTTTGCCAAACGATACCGAAACTGGCGGAAGCTCATCCCGAGGAGCTTGGCCGCCTTCTTGCGCGCGCCGCCCGTTTGGTCGAGCGCGCGAAAGAGAAGCTCCTTTTCGACCTGTGTGAGGTACTCGTCCAAGTCGAAGCGGCCTTCGGGGATCTGTGACGGCGCCAGCTTCTTCTTCGATGGATGGGTGTCGCCCAAGTCCTCGCGGGTCACCGTGTCGCCCGCTGCCAACGTCACTCCGCGCTCGATGATGTTCTCCAGCTCACGAACGTTCCCTGCGAAAGACTGTCGTGCGAGCCACCGAATCGCCTCCGGTGTGAGCTCGATCCGGCGACCTTGAAGGGCGGAATGTTTGCCCAGGAAGTACTCGGCAAGGACAGGAATGTCCTCGGGGCGGTCCCTCAGCGGAGGCGCCTCGATGCGAATGACGTTGAGGCGGTAAAATAGGTCCTCGCGAAAGCTCCCAGCCTCGACCTCCGCTTCGACGTCCCGGTTGGTCGCCGCCAAGACCCGAACGTCGACTTCGACCTCGGAGCTTCCGCCAACGGGCCGCACCTTTCGGTCTTGGAGCACCCGCAGCAACTTCACTTGCAGAGCAGGGGGGAGCTCGCCCACCTCGTCCAGGAACAGCGTTCCGCCGTGTGCGGTGCGAAAGAGACCTTCCTTCGAGGCGATGGCCCCGGTGAACGCGCCCTTCACGTGCCCGAAGAGCTCGCTTTCGATGAGATTCTCGGGGACCGCGCCGCAGTTCAAGACCACGAACGGCTCGCCCGCTCGTGGGCTCTGGAAATGGAGCCCTCGGGCCACCATCTCCTTGCCGGTCCCGCTCTCGCCGGTGATCAATACGCTGGTCGTCGCGCCCGCGACGCGCTTCACGAGGTCGCGGAGATTTTGCATCGTCGCGCTCTTGCCGATGAGCTGCCCCTCGGTCCAGCGGGACTTCACCTGCGCACGAAGAGACTCGTTTTCCGCGACGATGGCGCGCTTCTCGAGCGCTTTTTCGAGCGTCGCGAGGATCTCGTGATTCTTGAACGGCTTTTGAACGTAGTCGTAGGCGCCCTTGCGCATCGCCTCGACGGCTTGCTCGGTCGTCGCATACGCCGTGATCATCAGAGTCTGGGTATTGGCCGCACGCGACCGAACGGCGTTGAGCACTTCCATCCCGCTCCCGTCCGGCATCGCGAGGTCAGTGATGACGGCGTCGTACGGGTCAGCGCTCCCCAGTTGGTCACGGGCTGCGTGCACGCCGTCGACCACATCGACTTCGTAACCCTCGCGGCGCAGGAGAATCTGCAGCATTTCACGAAGGCTGGCTTCGTCGTCACAGACAAGAATGCGCGCGGACACGTTTTCGACCCCGTCTACATCCTACGGTATATCGCGGGGGCAGCCACGAGAGTTGCGTAGCTCAGCTGAAGCCTGGGCGATGCGCCCCGCTGCCGCTCGGGGGACGTACGGACAGCCCGTGTAGGCTGTTGTATTCCAGGTAGTACACCGCGTCGTGCTCGCCCGAAGTGGCCTCGCAAAACCCGTCTTTCAGCCGGAGGGAGAGAACCTCGGAGACCTCCATCGCTTGGCCGGGCTCGCCGACATACACCGAAAGTCGGTACCCCTCAGTGACGGTGTAGTGGTCACCGTCCCGGTCGACGCCGGTGGCGGCTTCGAGCATTGCCTCGAGCGTAGGACGTTCCATGCGGCGCAACTTTGACGCGGGTTGGCGGCTGGTCAAGCGTTGGGGTTCGGGGTAGGGCGCTACGGTGGCAAGCGACGAGGACGATCTGTGGGAAAGTGAGGTCCTGGTCAGCGATTCGATCGGACGGTTGATCGAATTCTGGGGCTTCAAGCGCAACATGGGTCGTCTGTGGGCAGTGATTTATCTATCGGACAGGCCACTCAGCGCGCCGGAGCTTCAGGGGCGGCTTCGCCTGAGTAGCGGGGCCGTGTCGATGACGCTCAACGAGCTCATGCGGTGGGGCGTCGTGAAGAAGGTTTGGCTCCAAGGCGAACGACGCGACCACTACGAGGCCGAAGGAAACTTCTGGAAAATGATCTCTCGCGTCTTCAACGAACGGGAGCGAGTCGAAATCCTCGACGCCATCGATTCCATGCGAGACGCATTGCAGTACGTGAACGAAAAAGCGCACGCCCCAGAGCACCAGCGGCGCGCCGAGTTCCAGCGAGAACACATCCGAGAGCTGCTAGACCTCGCACAAATCGGAAAACAACTGCTGGACGCTTTGGTCAAAGACGCCAAAGTCGACGGCACACCACTGATGAAGGTGTTGCTTGGTGGAAGCGACAAAAGGTAGGTCTCGTTGCGTGACGCGTTGGGCCCCGGAACGCCTGCGCTACGCGCTCGCGACGAAGTCTTGGTAGGGCTCGCGCGGCTGCTGAAGCACGCGGTCCATGAAGGCGAGTTGCTCGCGCCAGCAGCGCTTGGCTTGTCGCCGCCACACGAGCGCGTGAAACGCGTGGAACTCGCCTTCGTAGTACCGGGCTTCGCACTCGACGCCCATCGACCGGAGGGCTCGCTCGAGCCGACGCGTATCGTCGAGCAGCGGGTCGCGGGTCCCGATCGGAACGAAGAAACCGGGTAGGGGACGGTCGGGGCGCTCTTTGCGCTCGAAGACGTGTAAGGGGTCGGCGAGGTCGAGCTCGCTCGGAGTCGGATCACGCAGCCCGAAGAGATATGAGTCCCGCATGCCTTCGAGGAGGGCGATGACCCATCGGGGCAGCTTGCGGCGCCGGTTCAATCGACCGGGGTTCGTCACTTGGAAGGGCGCGCAGGCCGGGGCCACCACGGTCGGCACCAAGCCAGTGGCGAATGCACGTTGTGCGAACGGTTCTGCGCGGCGATAGCAGCAACAGATGGTGAGCGCGGTCGCGAGATTTCCGCCGGCCGATTCCCCGGCGACCACCAATCGACTCAAGTCGCCGCCGTACGCCTCGCCGTGCTCCGCGATCCACTCGAGGGCGGCGCACGTGTCGGACACGGCTGCCGGGAAGGGATCTTGCGGGGCGAGTCGGTAGTCCACGTTGAACACCAGATATCCAGCGCGGGCGAACGCCAAGCCCATCAGCCAGTGGGTGTCTTTCGACAGGAGGTTAAACCCGCCACCGTGGACATACATGACGATCGGCAGGGGGCCTTTTCGATCGATGGGCCGGTAGATGTCGAGGCGGTGCCGCGGGTTGCCCGTGCGTTGGTACTCGATGTCCTCGATGACCTCGACCCCGTGCTTGGCGGGGTTGGCTTGGGGGTGCAGCCGCCCAAGCCGCGAAATGCTGCCGAAGAAGCCGCGTGCGATGATCGCGTTGGCCTTGTTGAGAAGCCGGCGCTTGGCGCGTATCCAGCAGCTCTTAAGCTGAATCAACCGCATACCTGAGCATATGTATCACGGGTGTCCCGACCGCGCCGGTTCCTAGCATCCGTCGAGAGTTGACGGTTTTTTTGTGGTTGGCCGCAGCGTGATCGTATCCCATCTAGGATGAGCCGTTACTCCTTTAGGACGATTTCCGCGCTACTCACCGCGGGCTTGCTTTGCTTGGGCGGCGCCGACGTCGCGCGCGCGGGGACTGGTTCGTACCGGGGCACCATCGACGCCTTCGTCGTCCGCGAGAGGATCAAGAAAGACCTCCCGAAGATCAACCGCTGTTACGAGTCGGCCC
>JAPUKT010000181.1 GCA_027295555.1 Deltaproteobacteria bacterium | reverse complement strand
TTCTCTCGGCGCCACGTCGACATGACGGAGTCTTTTCCCGAACTCGAGTTTCTTCGCGAGCTCCCACCCGGCACGGTCCTCGATGGCGAGGTGGTCGTCCTTCAGCGGGGTAAGCCAGATTTCTCCCTTCTTCTCTCGCGCCTGGGGACCCGAGGCGAGCTCAAGACCCGTGTACTGGCTCACACCACGCCGGCGACGTACGTGGCTTTCGACCAGCTCTACGACGACTACGAATCCTTACTGAGGCGGCCACTCTGGAGGCGCCGAGAACATTTGGCGCGAACAGTCCATGGCGCCGCCGAGCGAGGGCTCGTCTTCTCCGACGGAGTCCGTGGGAACGGCAAGACGTTTTTCAAAGAAGTCGCCGAACGCGGGCTCGAGGGAGTCGTCGCAAAACGTCTCGAGAGCCGCTACTCACCGGGCTCGAGGCGGGGCGCATGGCTCAAAATCAAAAGAGGCTGAGGCATGCGGATCGAGCGCTCGTGCCGAAAAGGAGAACGCGATGAGTAAAACCGACTGCCTTCGCCAGATTGCCGAAATCCAGGCACTTTCGCTCGAGGAGTTGCGCGACCGTTGGCGCGCTCTCTACGGCAGCGAGCCGCCAAGGTACCGCCGCGCGACCCTGCTTCGCCGACTCGCTCACCGCGTGCAAGAACTCGCCTACGGCGAGGTTTCAGAGGCCACACGGGTACGTTTGCGCCAACATTTTGACGAGGTTGACGGAAAGCCCAAGGCAAACGGTGCGGCCCCTCTGTCCGAACGTCGTCGCCAGGCTGCTCGAGCTGTAGTCGGTACCCGTTTCGTCCGCTCCTGGCAGGGCCAGCGCTACGAGGTCACGGCCCTCGCCGCTGGTTTCGAGTACGAGGGGCGCCGCTACCGCTCGCTCAGCGCCATCGCCCGCGAGATCACCGGCACGCGCTGGAACGGGCCGCTCTTCTTCGGCCTCAGGAAGCGCGGAGGCACGGACTGATGGCTTCCCCCCGAAGACGAACGTCGGAACCTCGCAAGCGCATCCGCTGCGGCATCTACACACGCAAGTCGCACGAGGAAGGGCTCGATCAGGACTTCAACTCGCTCGACCAACAACGCGAATCCGCTGAAGCGTATATCGAGAGTCAAAAGCTCGAGGGCTGGTTCGCTCTCCCCGAGCGCTATGACGACGCCGCCTTCTCAGCTAGGACGATGGACCGCCCTGCCCTACAAAAACTTCTCGTGGACGTCGAACGCGGGCATGTGGACATCGTGGTGATTTATAAGATCGATCGCCTGAGTCGATCGCTACGCGACTTCGGGCGCCTCATGGACGTCTTCGACCAGCACGGCGTCAGCTTCGTCAGCGTCACGCAGCGCTTCGACACCTCATCGAGCATGGGGAAGCTCACTCTGAACATCTTGATGTCGTTTGCCGAGTTCGAGCGCGAGGTCATCGGCGAGAGAATCCGCGACAAGATCGCCGCCCACAAGCGGCGCGGAAAGCACACTGGCGGCATGCCCGTCCTCGGTTACGACACCGACCGCGAGGCGAAGCGGCTGGTCGTCAACGCCAAAGAGGCGCGGCTCGTCCGCCGGATCTTCCGTCGCTTCTCTGAGTTGGGCTCCACCACCGCGCTGGCGGCCGAGCTGAACCGCCAGAGCCAGCGGACGAAGGAGTGGACGACGCTGAAGGGCAAGGTCCAGGGCGGGCGTCGCTGGACCAAAAGCCACCTCTACCGGCTCCTCAACAACCCGAAGTACATTGGCAAGGTCGAGCACAGGGGCGAGATCTACCCGGGCGAGCACGAGGCGATCGTCTCAGAGAAGCTCTGGGACGAGGCGCACCGGGTTTTTGCCAAGCGCCACAAGGCCCCCTCGAGGCGAACGCGTGCTGAGACGCAGGCACTGCTGAGGGGAATCATCCGCTGCGCGCACTGCGGCTGCTCCATGGGGCCGACGTCTACGAAGAAGAACGGCAGGAGCTATCGCTACTATATCTGCGTCTGCGCCTCGAAAAACGGCTACGACACCTGCCCGGTGAAGACCGTCGCCGCCGGTGAAATCGAAGAGGCGGTAGTCGAAGAGCTTCGAGCCGTCTGCCGCTCACCGGAGTTGATTGCGCCGACGCTCCGCGCGGCGCAGGTGCGCGAGGCCGACGAGCTGGAACGGCTCCGTGGGGAGCGGGCCGAACTGGAGGCGAAGCTCCGGGGACTCGCGGAGAAGGCTGGTCGTCTCCTCGACGTCACCGCAGACGGCGCGAGCTCCATCGCCGAAGAGCTCCGCCTTACCGGCGGCGACATCGACGAGGTGAAGCGGCGGCTGGAAGAGACGACGGCGCAGATCAGCGCCCTCTACGACCACGCCCTCACCGAGCGGGAGGTGATCGAGGCGCTGCCAGAGATCGACCCGCTGTGGGACGAGCTGTTCCCCGCTGAGCAGGCGCGCATCGTCAAGCTCCTCGTCGAACGCGTTGAGGTCCGCGAGGACGGACTCGAGGTGCGGCTGCGATGCGATGGGATTCGGTCGCTCGTGGCTGAGCTTGGCGGAGAGAAACCGGAGGTCCAGGCGAGATGAGCGGGAGAGCGGTCGAACGCGACGGCGACGCGGTGGTGATCCGCATCCCCATGCAGCTCAAGTCGCGGCGGGGGCGAAAGGAGATCATCGTGCCGGAGGGACTCGGCGGGCGGTCAAAGTCTCCCACCCAGGAGCCGCTCCTGACGGCTCTGGCCCGAGCCTTCTACTGGCAGGAGCTCATCGACAGCGGGCGGTATCAATCGGTCACCGAGCTGGCCGAGGCGCTCGGCGGGGATCGGTCGTACGTCGGTCGGATCATGCGCCTCGCGCTTCTGGCACCCGACATCGTCGAGGCGATCGTCGGCGGCGAGGAGCCGAGCGGGCTATCGTTAGAGAAGCTGTTGAAGGGAATACCGATCGTGTGGGCGAAGCAGCGCGAGAGCTTCGGAGTCGATGGATAGCCCTTCATCGTTGAAAACCGTCGGCTGTTTCGAACAATCTGCCGACTCGAAAGAAAGCACGTGAATCCCCTTGCCTGAGGCCGAGGGTCCATGGCTCACATGGACTACCAGAAAGGAGACGGCGCCATGTGCCACGAATCTGAGGAAGTCCGCCAAGAGCGCTCTGAGAACCACGCCCGGCGCGTCGCCCGAGAGCGTGCCGGGCGTGAAGCCGACGAAACCGCTCGCCGACTGGCGTTGGAGGAGGCGCGGGAGCACGCGCGCGAAACGGCGCGTCGAGCCTTCGAGGAGGTCTTCGCGAAGCGGTATCGACAATGGTATCGCGAGGAATTCAAGCGCGCCTACGAGATCGAGTTCGCGCGTGCCTTCGGTGAGGCCCACGCCCACGAAGAGGAGCCCGAGGAACTATGACTCGCGTTGACGTTGACGGCCTCCGGCTCGAACAGCTTGGGATCCTGGAGGACGCCGACGGTCGGGAGAACGACTGCGCGTGGAGAACGTGCATCGCGAACGCCGCCGGCTTCAAGGTCGGAGACCGCATCGTGAGCCTCAAGGGACAGCCGATCCTCTCCACGGCGGATATTCAGTGGGTGCTGCACAACGCGGCAGTCCTTTGATTTCGCTTTCGCCTACACGCTTGAATTGCCCATCGTTCTGACCCTCGAGGGGACGAAGGGTGATCGGTTTCTTGGTGTAGCGAGCTATCTCATTGCCGTAAGTTTCGTAGGCTATGTCCACGACCTCCCAGGCAAGTCCGTCTTCCAGCACGACGGGTAGTTCGTTTTTACACGCGGTGGCGATCTCACTTGACTTCATAATGCGGCACCTTAGCGAGCATGGTGAAGGGCGTCAAGGGTGTCACTATGGGTTCGGGATTTCTTTGTCTTTTACGCCTCGGCTCTCGCCAGTACCTCGCCCTTTTCTGCTCTTCGTGGGTTTTCCACCTCTCCACGCATGAGGGACAGAAACGTCAAGCGCGCTCCGTCGAAGCCCCTC
>JAPUKT010000180.1 GCA_027295555.1 Deltaproteobacteria bacterium | reverse complement strand
GATGCGCTGCACCCATTGCTCGACAGCGGACCCCGGCACCACCAGGTCGGATGAATAGGACCACGCCATCAGTCCGCCGTTCATGACATCGGCTGCCGAGAATTCATGGCCCAGCAAGAACAGCCGGTTTCGCAGCGTGCTTTCGAAAAGGCCCGAGATCGCAGTGAAGTCGGTCTTCGCCTGTTCCAGTTTCTTAGGGTCCTGCCCCTCATCGGTGAGCACCCTGAACACAACCGACTCCAACGTGCTCGTGGAAAACGCCATCCATTGGTAGTAGTCGACGCGCCGCGGGTCGTTAATCGGCGGGGCCAGCCCCGCTTCAGGAAAACGATCGGCGAGGTACAAACAAATCCCGAGCGACTCGAACATGACCTGGTCGCCGTGCCGTAGGGCGGGCACCTTCCCGAGCGGATGGATCGCGAGGTAGTCGGTCCGTTTGTGCGCGCCTTCGAACAGCTTGACGAGCTCGAGGTCGTAGTCGACCCCAAGCTCTTCGAGCAACCAACGCGCCCGGGTCGAACGAGTGCGCGGATGAAAATACAGCGTGAGCTTTTCGGCGGTCGCGGTCATGCAGCGTCCATAGGGCGGGTCGGCGAGAGCGCCAGCCCGCGGGCTTGGCGGGCGTCAGTGCGGTCTTTCCCTCGTTGCGAACCAGCTCCTGTACTTCGTCATGCGCATCTGCTGATCCTCGGGCGCGTGGCGTTTGCAGGTTGCGTGCTCCTCCGAGCCCTCCGGCGCGCTCCATCGAATCTCCGCGCAGTCGTTGGGGTTGTAGGCCATTTCCATGGCGGGGGTCCGGTCGATCAGGTCTGCGAGGGTGAGCTTCCACGTGCTGCCGTCGGACCTCGTATATTGGAATGCCCGCTTGCCGAGCTCGTCTTCGAGCGCTTGTTTGACCTCCGCGACCACGGCGTCCCGGTCGGCGTCTCGGATGCCGAAGCGGCCGGTGTGGGCCGCGACCGTGCTGGCGAAGGACGTGACGGCATCGATGCTGATCAGCAGCCGCATGTCTCGGGACGGGGTTGAGTAGTCCTCCCAAGGGCCCGACGTCAGGAACAGGGCGGAGCCCGACGGCATCTCTATCGTCGCGTAGCCCTGCGACTTCATGAAGTCCTCGCCGTTTTGGACCGAGCTCAGGCGGCGCTGGACCGACTCCTCGAGGGCGTCGACGAGGCTCGTTTGCATCCGCACCGG
Source organism: Deltaproteobacteria bacterium (assembly GCA_027295555.1). Classification (GTDB taxonomy): domain Bacteria; phylum Myxococcota_A; class Polyangia; order Polyangiales; family Houyiibacteriaceae; genus SG8-38. Next base: position 8,069 of record JAPUKT010000180.1, on the reverse strand, counting down.
GTCGAGTGCCCGAGGATTGATCATGCCTTCCATGATGGTGTAGAAGTCGTCTGCAGTGCCGCGGTACTGTGCGTCGGACCACGCCTTCACGGGGCCGGCTGCACGGAGCTCGGTGTTCGTGGCGATCTGGAGCGTCTGAAGCTCCGGGTCGAGCGTGACCGGGCGCCATCCTTTGAAGCCGGCGCCCACCAGATCGGTCTTGGGGGTGAACAAGAACGAGCCCCGCCAGAAGCGACGACGCCCCACCGTTCCGTCGGGCTGGGCGTCGGCACCGATCAATACACCGTAGTCATCCACTCCCTGCGGCTTCCAACGCGCGACGACCAATACGTGGCCGTACGGGTCGGCGAACACCGTTCCCGGACGGATCGCCGTACGGCTCAGACGCAGCGGATAGAAGTCCGTTGCCTCTTCGTTGGGGCGTGTGCGGGGGCTCGACGAGTGCACCACACCCGTCATGCGCCGCAAGAACCTGCGAAACGCGCCGACATCGGTTGCTGCTTCTTCCGGGTCGAGGTTACTGAAGACCACGGGCTCGCAAACCGGCGGCGCGTCTTTTCGTCCGCGGGTGCATGTGCGATAGGCGAACGGAACGCCGAGCTTCCACGCAAAGTACGCGCGCAGGAAGTAGGGAAGGTCGGCGCAGTCCGGCTCGAGCGAGAGCCGCGCATCTTCGCCTGGCAGACGATAGTCGTAGAGAAGGTTTCGCTTCGGGTCGCCGATCACTTCTTGCAGTCGCGTCCAGGTAATGTCCTCGTCGACCGGCTCACGGAAGAGCTGCTCAATGAACGCCGAGTAGAGGTTTTCGGTGCTCCGGCTCCACCGCCGTGTCGTCGCCCAAGCCGGGGCGATGGGCTGGCGCGGCGTCGCCCACGGTTTGCGCGCAGCGACAACGAACCGATGACATGCCTGCGTTCGATCGCCTTCACCGAGCACTGCCGTCCATTTCCCCGGCGTCGGCTGTTCGACTTCGACGAAGCGGCTGAAAGGCGGCCCATCGAGCAGGTGTTCCTCCGCCTCGATGCGCTCCCCATCGGGACCGTAGAGCACGAGCGAGGCGATCCCAGGATCTCGCTCGCTCGTCGCGATCACGCGAAGGGGCTGCGCTGCATTCGGCCGTTGCGGCGAACGGAAGATGGCGTGCCTTTGCGAGTCGCGGCAGGCGCCTTCCGGTCGAGTCATCGGGGCGCTCGGCCGAAGCACGGCGTTGGCAGCGAGGGCAGGCCCGGGTGTTTTTCCGATCACGGTGACGCGGGTAATGCGGCTCAGAAAATCGGTACGCGAGCTTCCTTCACCGAGAGACAGGTCGCTGATCGCGACCCGGTCGACCCGGTTGACCGTTTCGAGCTCGGTGCCTTCGCACGGCGTCAGGTACTCGGAGAAGGCATGCATGGCCATGGGGACGCCCTCTTTGGTCGTGCCGAGGTACAGCATGATGTGCCCAGGAAAATGGAGCAGCGTGATACCTCGCCTCGCCGCAGCTTGGAGCAAGAGTCGCTTCTCGTTGAGGTCCCGCACTTCGGAGACATCGATCGAGAACGTGCCGGCCAGTGCCTGGCGTGCGCTGTGTCGTGGCAAATCGACGCCGAAGCGCCCGAAGAGCTCGAGCAGAAACCGCGAGCAATCGTAGCCCCCGTCCTTCCCACCCCAGCCGTACGGCGCGCCCAGCAGCGAAAACGCCTCGGTGAGGACGGCTCGTCTCGTAAACGGCGGCGGCTCAGGCTGGGCGAGCTCCCGTTCGAGAGCTTCGGCGGAGAGAGGCCCCGACAGATCCTTCTCGTCCATCCAGCCGAGGGCGTACGGCGTTCGGGCGAGATAAACCCCGTTCGGCCAGCGAGCCAGAAGCTGAACGACTTCGCCCGGTCGAATCGTGCTGCATCGGTTGCGATCGAAGTCCAGGTCGATCGGCACCTTGTACAGCCCGTCCGCGTACGGGCCACACCGGAGCGGCTTGAGCGCCTCGGAAAGCCGCCATTCGCGGAGCAGCTCGATCCCGCCCGGTTCCTCGAACGCCGCCAGCGCCTCGGTACCGAGCGCCTTGCCCTTTGCATCGACCAACGTTCCGGCGCCGAGCTTCTCTCGGAGGTAGTCGAGGCGCTCGCCGACCTGGACCAAAAGCGCCGCCTCATCCACCGGCGCCAAAAGGTCAGCCTGCCCAAGCGGCTCTCCGCCGACGGGCTCACGCAAGGCAAGGCTATGCCTTCGCACTTCTTCGGGACCGAGGAGCGCCGTGTCGAGCGGCCCGTACGTCTCTGCTCGTGTCAGCCAATATTCGAGCTGTTCGTGCTCGGGCGCGACGTTCGTGAGTGGGGGTTCCACCCGGCGCACTTCGGGGCAGCTCGAGTCCCGGTTGGCATTCCCAGCGTCGTCGTCGCGGCAGCTCGCACACAAAACACACACCACGGCCCCGAAGGCCGCGAGTCGTGTCATGTGGGCGCCAGCATCCATTGGATGATTTGGTCTTCGACGGTACCCCTGCTGCCTATACCGAGGTCCACTTTCTGCGGAAAGCCGACGTGCCCTCCTTGCCTGGTGATAACACGTCTGAGGTTCGTCGCATTGACGAGCCAGGGCCGCACCGTATTGATCAGCACCATCGGGTCCTGCTCAGCGGCCACGAAAAGCGTAGGGGTCTTGATGTTGCCGAGGACATTGCACGCGCTCGTCTTCGCCCAGTAGTCCTCCGCGCCAGCAAACCCGTGACGCGGCGAGATCACCTCTTCGTCCCATCGCTCGATCGTATCGATCCGCATGGCCTCGCCGAGAGGTAGCGGCACGTCTCGTCGTGCGGCGACCTCTTGGTACATCTCCTTGAGCGCGCGCAGCACGTAAAGCCGATAGAGGGCGCGCTGCGGTTTGTCGATCTCACGTGCGCTCTTCGCGAGATCGATCGGTGAGCAAATCGCTGCCGCCGCGCACACACGCGGGCCCGGACTCGCAGCGAGATATCGGAGCACCATGTTGCCGCCAAGCGAGTACGCGAGCAGTAGAATACGGTCGTAGCTCTCGAGTGCTTTGCTGCGAAGCGCCGCTTCGAGGTCGTCGGTCAGGCCTGCGTGATAGAAATCCTCGCCTCGACGGTCCGCCCCGCGAAGGTTGAGTCGCAAACTGGCGAGACCGGCCCGCGCAGCCGCGTGGGCAGCCCGCAACGTGTAGTAGCTCGCGGCACTTCCCCCGAGCCCGTGCACGATGACGACGAGGGTATCGGACGCGCCACCCTGCGACAGCTGGCCGCTGAGGCTCAACGTACCGACGACGCTATCCTCGAGGCTCGTTTCCCAGTCGGTCGACTCGGGTGCCCGCGGCGGGACCAGGCTGTGACGGAGAAACGGGGCGAGGGTCCAAAGGTGACCCTGCAGGCTCATGAATCGTTGGGCTGAAGCGTGCTGACGGCGGGCGCCTGGCTCGGCCTCTCATGCCACGCGTAAAAAGGCGGGCGATCCTTGCACATGGGCCGGTCGTCGTCCGAGCAGTAAGTGCGCACGTGGAAGTGGCTGCGGTGCGGAGCATCGTGACGCGGCTGCGAGAGCACGCGCTTGGCGCGCATGATGAGCTCGGGGTGCGCCCGCTCCTTCACGGCCTGTCGGAGCAGCGCGCGCTTTGCAGCGTTCGTCACGAAGATGTGTTGGACGTCGGTCGTCGGGTGGCTGAGCAATGATTCGACTAGCGCCCAATTGCGCGCGGCGTCGAGCTTGTAGATGGCGCCCCACTGCCGACCGATCCCCTTATTGTTGAAGGGAATGAAAACGTGATTGTTCACCGGCGTCGACCTGCGATCGAGCATGTAGAACCCGAGGTCCACGTCGCGACCGCTTTGGTGCGACTTGTGCGGAACGAATCGACCACCACCGGGTCGAGAAAGGTCGCCCACGGTGAGACGCGAGCGCGGGTAACGGAACGCGACTTCGTGCGCCGCATATTCGATCAACCGGACGAGCTCGCCCGTGCCGTGCCTCGTGTTGAGAGACCCGACCTTGACGCTCAGGTCCCTCTCATCGTTGATCCGCATTCCGAAGCGCAGCAGCCCTCGGTTCGGGTAACCCACCGACACGCTCGGGTTGGGTTCCAAGTCGGAAGGCGAAATCCGACGCGGCATACGCGAGATGCGTTCGAGATCCTCGTCGCTCGGCTCCGCGTGCGTCTCTGCATGCTGGGCTTCGCGAAGGACTGGATCACCGGTCATCGGGAGCTCTGCGAGCGCGAAAGTGCCCGATAACCATACCAGTGACATGGCGGTCAGAGCGCACACCCACGGCACGAGCCTAGACCCTTTACCCCTCTTCATTTCCCGGTTGCCCACGTTTTTCGAGGCGCAGTGTGCCCCGAATCCCCTCGAATGCCAGTTTGCCAACTGGAAAAGTGAAGCGCCAGAGCTGAGAGCCCGTTCAGCCCGCGTTTTTCCGCGTTTTCATCCAAGGACAGGCTCGCGTTGGGCGGCGTTTGCCATGGGGAGATCGCCCGGAGGGGGGACCTGTACGCCCGCGAGGTAACGTCCGAAGAGCCACCAGATGACGGCCAGGCCCCAGACGAGCCCGAGAACGACCCCACCATCGATGATTCCACGCCAAAGCTGCGGAAGCGTCCTCACCCACCAAATCACCGCGACCAGCGCGCCGATGAAGGCCCAACTCACCATCATCTGCCGGCGAGTCGAGTGGAAGAGGCTCATGCAGAAGGGGAGCGCCAACACGACCCAAAGCAGGCGGGGGTTCTGCCCGAGATAGACGGCGCGGGCCACCACTCGAGGCGAAAAACGCAGTTGGAAGCCGCGGTAGCCTTCGAGATAGGCGTTGGCGACGAGCCAGCCGATGTAGATACCCTGCTGGCCAGTCGTCATCAGGCCTTCGGTCCAGGGCTCGATCGCCAATGGGGTCAAGGTCCAAATCGCGTGCCCGAGCAGAACCGAAACCCAGACAATCCCCCAGGCGGCGATCAGTTTTTCCCGCGGTGCGCGCATAATCCGCGCGACGTTAGCAGCCTCATTTGGGATGTCGACTTGCCCTTGGGAGGCGTCCACCCACGCGTCTTAGGTGCGTGTTTGCGGCCCCAAGTTGTCTAGTCTATTTAGCTTTCGCTGTGACGGACGCCCAAGAACGACTAAACGTCTTTGAGCCGGTGACCAAGGCGGAGTGGATCGCCAAGGTCGAAGCGGACCTCAAGGGAGCCTCGTTCGACTCCCTGCGCTCGAAGACGCCTGGCGGCATTCCACTCGAGCCCCTCTACACGGCCGACGATGTCGACGGCGTAGGGCCGACGGGCCTCCCGGGCGTCTTTCCGTATCTCCGAGGTGCGACTCCTCTTGGTGGGTGGAAAATCCGACAAGAGTACGACGACCCCCGACCAACCGTCTGTGGTGAGATGATTCGCCGGGACCTCGAGCGCGGGGTCGAGGCGTTGTGGGTACGGCTCGGTCCCCGCTACGGGTGTCGGGTGCTAACCGTCGATGAGCTCGACAGCTTGCTCGAGCCCGTCGATCTCGTGACCACCTCCGTGTGCTTGGAGGCCGGGCCGGACGCCCTTGTGGTGGCGGCCGGGCTCGTCGCGGTTGCCGAGCGTCGCAAGGCCGGTGCGCATCAGCTCACCGGTTGTTTCTGCATGGATCCGATCGGGCTGCTGGCCGGCGACGGCCGGGTCGAAGGCGGCTTGCACGCGCGTCTCGCTGAGCTCCGAGACCTCGGTGCTTGGTGCTCCGAGCACGCCCCGTCGTTGCGAGCCGTTTGCGTGTCGAGCGAGGCCTATCACGACGGGGGGGCCAGCACGGTGCAAGAGTTGGCGGCTTCGATCGCCACGGGCGTCGAGTACCTCCGGCAGCTGGCCGACGCTGGTCTGAGCGTCGACGCGGCTGCGCGACAGATCCTCTTCACCTATCCGATCTCGAGTGATTTCTTCACCCAGATCGCCAAGCTTCGCGCGGCACGCTGGCTCTGGGCCAAAGTCGTCGTTGCCGCAGGGGGCGAGCCCCAAGCCGGCGAGATGCGAATCCACGCACGGACGTCGCCGTTCACGAAGACGCAACGCGATCCGTGGGTGAACATGCTCCGCATCACGGCTGAGTGTACGGCTGCGGTTCTCGGAGGCGCGCAAAGCGTGGCCACGCTTCCTTTCGACGTGGCTATCGGGCCCCCAGACGAGCTCGCGCAGCGTGTGGCACGAAATACGCAGATGGTGTTGCGCGAAGAGTCGCACCTCGACGCCGTTGCCGACCCGGCCGGTGGAAGCTGGTTCGTCGAGAAGCTCACGCTCGATTTGGCGCGCGCGGCCTGGGAGGAGTTTCAGCGCGTCGAGGGTGCGGGCGGCATCGTATCGGCTCTGGGGTCCGGCCGGTTGGTCGACTCGATCAAGGAGGTGGCCCGCGAAGCCCAGGCACGCATCGCCAAACGCAAGACACCGGTGGTTGGCGTCAGCGAGTTTGCGAATCTTCAAGAGGATGCCGTCGTACGTGAGCGGGTCAGCGCCGAAGGGATCAAGCGACTGCTCAAAGAGTCACTCGACGCGCTCGATTTGGGTGCGCACCGGGGTAAGCTCACCGCGATCTCGCGCATCGTAGAAGCCGACAATCGCAAGCCCGGCGACCTCACCGACGTATGCATCGGCGCGACGATCGCCGGCGCGGACATGTACAGCATCGCAATGGTGCTTCAACACGGGCAACCGGATTTCCATCTGGAGCCGGTTTCGCAGTGGCGTCAGGCCGATGCCTGGGAGCGTCTTCGGGATCGAAGCGATCGCCATGCGAGCACGACCGGAGCGCGGCCGACCGCGTTCCTCGCGAACCTCGGGCCGATCCCCGCGCACAAAGCTCGGTCGACGTGGACGCAGAACCTTCTCGCAGCCGCGGGGATCGACGCGGTGACGAACGACGGGTTCGAAGACGCGGAGGCGCTGGGACCGGCCTATGAAAACTCCTCGGCGGGCATGGCGGTCATCTGTGGCAGCGACTCTGACTACGAACGACTCTTGGAGCCTGCGGTAGCTTCGCTGAAGGCGTCGGGGTGCCCGGTGCTTCTGGTCGCAGGCCGTCCGGGCGATGGCGAGCCCTTGCTTCGTGAAGCGGGCGTGAGCGACTTCGTGTTCGTGGGGGCCGATGTGCTTCAAGTGATGCGTCAGGTGCTCGAGGCTTTGGGGGCGGGGCGATGAGCAAGCTTCCCGACTTCAGCACGATCGCGTTCGATGCCCCAGCTCCGGGGGGCGCGTCATCCTTGGGGGATTGGGCAGCGCTCGTCGGCGATCAAGCGGAGCGCGAGTGGAAAGCACCTGAAGGCATTGCGGTGAAGCCCGTGTACACCGAGGCCGACCTCGAGGGGGTGTCGCACCTAGCCACCATGCCTGGCCTCCCGCCCTTCGTGCGCGGGCCGTATTCGACGATGTACGTGCGTCGGCCGTGGACCATTCGCCAGTACTCCGGTTTTTCCACCGCAGAGGAGAGCAACGCCTTTTACCGCCGGAACTTGGCGGCGGGGCAAAAGGGGCTCTCGATCGCCTTCGATCTGGCGACCCATCGTGGCTACGACTCCGACCATCCACGCGTGGCCGGCGACGTCGGCATGGCCGGGGTTGCGATCGACTCCATCAAAGACATGCGAATCCTCTTCGACGGCATTCCGCTCGACCAAATGAGCGTTTCGATGACGATGAACGGTGCGGTACTTCCTGTCCTCGCCCTATACATCGTCGCCGCCGAGGAGCAGGGCGTCGCGCCGAAGCAACTCACCGTGACCATTCAGAACGACATCCTCAAAGAGTTCATGGTCCGCAACACCTATATCTACCCGCCAATACCGTCGATGCGGATCATCGCGGACATCTTCAAATACACCGCGAGCGAGATGTCTCGCTTCAACAGCATCAGCGTGAGCGGCTACCACATGCAGGAAGCTGGAGCCACGCAAGACCTCGAGCTCGGATACACCTTGGCAGATGGTCTCGAGTACGTGCGCACCGGTCTCGGAGCGGGGCTCACCATCGATCAGTTTGCGCCCCGCATTAGCATCTTCTGGGCGATTGGCACCAAATAATTCATCGAGATTGACAAGCTACGCGCCGGTCGACTCTTGTGTACCAAGCTGATC
>JAPUKT010000018.1 GCA_027295555.1 Deltaproteobacteria bacterium | reverse complement strand
TTCCTCCTCCAACGTCACACCGTCGGTCAACGTGATCGTACGGTGGACCCTACCACGACCGGGGCAGCATTACTCGGTGGTAGGCGTCAATATCACAACCGGCAGCTCCCGCTCGGTTCGGACCTGGTACTTCGCCCACATTGGGTTGACCGTCTTGCCGATCTCCCACAGGCGCTCGCGTTCGGTGCCGGCTGCCAGGGTCGCTTTCACATTGCGCTTCTTGCGGCCCACGCGGACCGCGCCAGCGGGATCGATCTGGAGATTCTTCCACCATTGGGGGTCGTGTTTTGCGGCGCCGTCGGAGCCGACCACCACGTAACGGTCGCCATCCTGAAAGTACACGAGTGGCGTCGTGCGGGTCTCGCCCGACTTACGGCCGGTGACCGACAACAGCAACATGGGTAGGCCTGCCGAGGCGCCGATGCGTCCGTCGCTGAGCTCGTAGATCGCTGTGTGAGTCTTGAACATCGCCTTGAGTGCGCGCGCACGTAGATTTCGGTAGCGGGAGGTCATGAGGGTGTTCTTAGCCCAAAAACATCTGTCGTAGTAGGCTGCCTGCGGCATGCGCGTGGTGCGGGCAGTCTTCTATTTTGAAGTGATCACCAATCTCGCCAGCGCGATCTTCGCGCTGCTGTTTACGGCGGCGTTTCTCGGGCAGTTTGCGTCGGAGCCGCTTCCGGTCGCTGCGGTCGAGTTTGGGCGGTGGTACGCGGTGCTGTTGGTCGTGTTGTCTTTGGTCCTGTGGGCTGCCTTGCGAGAGGGCACCGATCGGTTTCTGAGGCCCGTTATCGCCGCCTACCTGCTTGGGGACGCGCTCCAGATCGCCGTCGCGATCCGCCTCGGGTTGGCGGCCGGCGCTTTTGGGGCAGCCGTCCATGCTGCGATCTGGACCTCGGTCCTCTACGCTGCCGCACGAATCTACTACCTGCTCGGCACTCGCCCTCACTGATTCGCGGCGTCATGGGTCGAGCACGATCGCGTCGAGCTCGATTCCGACGAGTAGCGGGAAGGGCGCGGCCGTTCCGTTCCTTCGGCGAGGCGTGACGCGTCGGCGGGTGGCGAAGGGGATGCCGTCGACTTCCTCGTGCGCGAGAACGCGATGCGCCCCCTTGGCCCAGTTGCCAAACACGCTTGCGGTGTAGTCGTGCTGGGTCAGCAGTGCGGTCTTCGGGTCGACGTGGAACTCCTGAATTTGGCTGTGCGTAGGAAAGCCGGTTGGAAAGCGCGCGCGGAGTGTCGAAGCGCCGACTTCTTTCCAATCGATATCTTCCCGGGCGAGCAGCGCTGGGAAGGTGACGTAGTTCCACAATGCGTAGCCGGCGAAATAGACGTGATCCAAGCGGTCCCACCACAGAAGACGCCTGCCACCGGGGAAAAAGCGTTGCGGGTTCGATCGCGCTTCTACGACACTGCCATCGAGATTCTCGAGACGCACCTCGTCACCGGCGAAGACTTCAACCAGCCCGTCACGGTTCTCGGGAAAGAACCGCACGAGCGGCTGGTGCACATCGATTTCGACGGGCACCCCAATCATGGGGGCCTGCCACTTCATTCGAAACGCGAGCCCATGCGCCGAAGCCCGCAGACCGATCCGCTGGATCGCCCTCCACCGCGCGGCGCCCCCATAGGCATCGACCACGCGGTGGAGGAGCGCACTAGATGCGGTCACTCTTCAGGCGCCGGGCGGCCGGTAGTCGATCGAACGCTTGCATGCCTGGTCGATCTCCTCCGGCGTGAGAAGTGGGATCGTCGAAAGCGTCACGGCTCCGCTTGCGTTGACGATCATGCTGACCGCCACCACCGACGTGACATCGGGAACATCGACGATCGCGTACACGTCCGCCTCCCCGAGCCCGAAGTAAAAAGCCTCCAGCTGTCCGTCCAATCGCTGCACCATCTCTTCTACGATGGCTTTTCGACTGGTGCCTCCCTCTTTCAGTAAACCCTTTGTCCCTTCCGCGGTGTAGGAAGATTTGATGAGATACTTGGCCATGAGCAGCCCCCTTTCCGGATCAACGATGCTGCCTGAGGGAAAGGAAATTGGGAAGGGGTGCTACTATCCGCGCTCACCGAGCAGCTCGGCGGAAAGGCGGCGGTATGGGCAGCGTGGATTGGACGTTCGATGGAACCTGGCCGTATGAGCCCAATTGGTTCGACGCCGAGGGCGGGCGGCTACACTACATCGACGAAGGCCCCCGCGACGGTCGGCCGGTCGTATGCGTGCATGGCAACCCGACGTGGGGTTACCTGTACCGGCACTTCGTTCCCCCTCTCGTCGAGGCCGGCTATCGCGCCGTCGTGCCGGACCACCTCGGCTTTGGGCGATCCGACAAGCCCAACAAGGCGAGCCTCTACCAGATTCCGAGGCATTCCGAACGGCTGATCTCGTTGATGGACGCACTCGGCCTCAGGGACGCGACAGTCGCCGTGCACGACTGGGGCGGTCCGATAGGCCTCTCGTGGCCCGCCAAACGCCCCGACAACGTGCGCAACCTCTTCATCATGAACACCTTTGCGCATCGGCCGCCGCCAGGAACCACGGTGCCATCCATATTGCGCTTCATCCGCGCGCCGATCTTCGGAGAAGCGCTGATCAAAGGTCGACATGCGTTCGTGAAGCAACTGTTGTTCAAAGCGATCCGTCGCGATCGGCTCACTGACCAGTCCCGCGCTGCTTACCTTGCACCGCATCCGACCTATGCCAGCCGCACCGGCATTCTGGTGTTCCCACGCGAGATTCCCGATAGCCCGACCGGTCGAGTCGCCGACTTTCTCGACGAGGTTCATCAGGGATTGGCCGCCTATCGCGATCGGCCGGTGGCGTTTGCGTGGGGCAAAAAAGACCCCGTCTTCCCGCCGCGCGTGTACGAGCGTCTATGGAAAGCGGACTTTCCCGACGCGCCCATCCTGTGGCTCGACAAGGCAGGGCATTTCTTGCAGGAGGATGCGCCCGAGCTCATCGTTCCGCACTTGCTCGAGCACCTCGCTCGCTAGCTAGGCCAAACCAGCCCCGATGCTATAACGCCGCTGATGAGCGCGTCTCCTTACGCTGTGATCACCGCGGACTCGCATGCCGGGGCCAGCATCAATACGTACCGCGAGTATCTCGACAAGAAACACCAAGCCCTGTTCGACGAGTGGCGCGGCTCCTATCGCAACCCGCAGAAGAAACACATCGGTTCGAAGAAGCACAAAAACTGGGATGACGAAGCTCGGTTGAGCGACATGGACCAAGAAGGTGTTGCAGCGGAAGTCATTTTTCCGAACACGGTGCCCCCCTTCTTTCGCACGAGTGCGCTCATCTCCGGCAACCCATCGGAAGAGGACTTTCCCTTGCAGCTCGAGGGTATGCGGGCCCACAACCGCTGGCTTCTCGACTTTCAGAACCAGCATCCGGAGCGGCGCGCGGGCATCGGCCTCGTCTACCTCAACGACATCGACGAGGCGATTGAGGACGTCGAGTGGATCGCGACGAATGGGCTCAAGGGCGGCATCCTATTGCCGCAGGTCCCGCCCGACGATACGGGTCACATCCTGCCGCTCTACTCGCCCGAGTACGATCGTTTCTGGGCGGCTTGTCAGGATCACGACGTCGTGATCAACCAACACGGAGGAACGGGCTCACCCGACTACGGCGCATACCCGATCGCACTGCCGATCCGGGTGCAAGAGCTCATGTTCTTTTCGACTCGAAGCTATGGGCACCTGTTGCTGTCCGGGGTTTTCGACCGGTTTCCGAAGCTCAAGTACATCATCACGGAGGCCGGTTGCGCTTGGGTGCCGGAGCGGCTTGCGGAGCTCGATCGCGTTTGGAACATGGTGCGCGCGGGCGCGTTGGGCGAGCTCCAATTCGACCAAGATGCAGTGAGTCCCGAGCCACCGAGCTTCTACGCGAAACGCAACTGCTGGTACGGAGCCAGCGCTGCGTCTCCACGTGAGATCGCCGATCGCGACGCGGTCGGCGTGGAGCGCATTTGTTGGGGCTCGGACTACCCGCACTACGAAGGCACGTATCCGCATACTCGAAAGTCGCTGCGCTACACCTTCCACGACATCGACGAGCCCGACGTGCGCATGATGCTAGGCGAGAACACGGCGCGCCTCTATGGTTTCGACCTCGACGAGCTCAGGTCCATCGTCGAGCGAATCGGCCCGACGCCGGAACAGGTCGCTACGCCGCTCCCGGAGGAAGAGGTTCCGCGAGACGTGATGACAATGGCGTTCCGCTGTTGATCGCTCCGCCCCCTAGCGCTGCCTTTCACTGCGGCGGCAGGTTGTCGCGCTTCGTGGTGGGCACGCGCAGTTGACGCAAGTTGCTCATCGTTGCGAGGGTTGTCTTCCAACCTTTTGCAGGAACGGCGAGCATCGAATCGATCACTTCCGGGGCGAACAGGATCGGCTCCGCTTTCGCGTTGTAGCCGAGTTGGAGCAGCGATTC
>JAPUKT010000179.1 GCA_027295555.1 Deltaproteobacteria bacterium | reverse complement strand
GGTTCGGAATTCGATGTCTCCGACAGGGTCGTCTGGGACTCCTCGAACCCAGACGCATTCCCGATCACCGACGAAGGTCTCGCCGAGGCAGCCGTGACACAAGGCGCATCGGACGCAACGGTAAGCTGGCGAACGCGCCGCGGCGTTTCCACGCTGCAAGTCGGTGCTCCGCTCCCCAAGCAGTTTAAGGTCAGGGTTTCGGCTCTCCGGCTCTACGCAGCCTACTCCTGCGACAGCGCGACGACCGCCGACGGCCGAGAGGGAGATTTCTCCTTCGAGTTCACCATCATCTTGGCGGACGGCACTCGCGTCCCGGTGCAGTCGACGCCGAACTATCCTGACAAGGACGAGACGATCCTAGTCGACCAAGGCGACACCACCAACCTCGATGGCGAAGCCACCGTGCAGGTGCTCGACTACCAGTCCATCGAAGTCGAGCTCCGCGTCACCGAATGGGATCGATTCTTCGAAGACTTCGGCGACTTCATCCCCGACGCCGACATGGACGATGCGTCGGTCAAGATGATCCACCGCGGCGCCGAGGGCTTCGACACGGGCGGCCACACGATCGGAATCGAAGGCAGCTCGGGCAACTGCGAAATCGAGATCGACTACTCCCTAGGCACGCGCCAGCTCTAACCCTGTTGGCGTGGCTCGAAGACTTGTCTCAACAGTAAAGTCGCAAGTTGCGAGGTGACCCTCGAACGCGCAGGGCAATCTCAAACGTTCACCACGCAATCACGCGCGGCCTTCGAGATCCTCACCGATGATTCGACCCACGGCGTATCGGTGCTCGCCGCCTAGCTGACGAAACACAGCCAAAACAACCGGCCGCGCGGACCACCCCCCGCCGCGGTATACTCCCGTCATGATGCCAAAGATTGAGCTCGTCTATGATGCCGATTGCCCGAACGTATATCTCCGGCTTGCCGCCCTTTGTTGTGCTCTAGTGCTTACGTTCGCTTGCGCCTCGTCGCCCAAGGCAGAGCAGGCGGGCACCTCGTCCCTCAAGACGGAGGATCCCGAGCGGACGGCGCCGCTTCTTGAAGGTATGGGGGATTTGCATTGGCCGATCTCGACCGATTCAGAGTTGGCGCAGCGCTACTTCGATCAGGCGCTGACGCTTGCCTTCGGATTCAATCATTTGGAAGCCGAACGTTCGTTTCGAGAAGCGGCGAGACTCGACGACAACTGCGCGATGTGCTTCTGGGGTGCCGCACTGGCGCTCGGCCCAAACATCAACGACCCCGTGCCGACGCCGGAGCGCGAGGCGAAGGCGTACCAGACGCTGACCGACGCAGTTGCACGGTCGCAACATGCAAACGACATGGAACGCGCGTTGATCGGTGCGCTCGAGACTCGCTACGCGGCAACGCCACCGCCGGATCGCTCGTCGCTCGACCGAGCTTATGCCGAAGCGATGCGCTCGGTGGCCAAGCGCTTCCCAGACGACCTCCAAGTTCAGACGCTTTTTGCCGAAGCGATGATGGATACCATGCCGTGGGCCTACTGGACCGAGGATGGGCAACCCAAGCCGCTCACCAAGGAAGTCTTCGCCACACTTGATTTCGTATTGGAGCGCGACCCCGACCATCCGGGCGCGAACCATTTCTACATTCATGCCGTGGAGCAGGAGAAGCCGGAGCTCGGAGTGAAGCACGCGGACAATCTGCGGCGGGTGGTCCCCGGCGCCGGGCACTTGGTGCACATGCCCTCCCATATCTACATTCGCGTGGGTCGCTATCACGATGGCTCGCTGGCGAACGAGCTCGCGATCGTGGCGGACAACGACTACGTCACCCAGTGTCGTGCCCAGGGCATCTACCCCGTTGCCTACATGCCGCACAACCATCATTTCCTATGGGCGACCACCACAATGGAGGGACGCAGTGCGGACGCGCTCGCAGCCGCACGGCACACCGCCGAGCACGTCGACCGCTCATTGATACGTGAGCCCAAAATGGCCATGCTGCAGCATTTCTCTGCGATTCCCTACTACGGGCTGGTGCGCTTTGGAAAGTGGGAGGAGATCCTCCGCGAACCCGCGCCCGAAGCCGACCTGCTCTACCCAACCGCGGTCTGGCACTACGCGCGCGGCATCGCGTATACACGCGGTGGAAAGCTCAAAGAGGCGAAGCAAGAGCTGCGGAGCGTACGCACGATAGCAGCCGATCCGAGCTTGGAGGAGATTCGGATTTGGGGCCTCAATCCGGCGTCTTCGTTAGCGAAGATTGCAGCGGCAGTACTCAAAGCGGAGATTGCGGCTGCGCGCAAAGACACCAAAACCGCAGTCGCTGCGCTCCGCAAAGCCATCGCGATCGAAGATGGTCTGATCTACGGCGAGCCGCCCGACTGGTTTTACCCCGTGCGGCACAACCTTGGCGCGATTCTGCTCGAAGCCGGCCACCCCCGCGCGGCAGAAAAGGTCTACCGTCAAGACCTCGCTCGCTTTCCCGATAACGGTTGGGCGCTATTTGGGCTCGCCCAAAGTCTGCGCGCGCAAGGCAAGAAGCAACAAGCCGAGCAGGTGCAGCGCCGCTTCGAGACAGCCTGGAAACACGCCGACGTCGAGATCACCGCATCACGCTTCTAGTTTGCGCAGCCAATCGAAGGCCTAGAGGGCATCGCCGAGGAACTAACGCCAGAAACGCAACGCAGTCGCCTGTGCATGGTAGGCTGCGAGAGAGGTTGGTCGTGGGTGGGGGTCACAGCAGAACGCTCTTGGGGTTCGTGGTGTCGGTCGGGCTCTGGCTAAGCGCGCCAAGCCAGAGCCGGGCGGAGGTGTTTTCGGACCTCTACATCGGCGCGTCGATCACGAGTGATGCCCCCTACAAGGTCGACGGCGTGGTTCAGGAGCCAGGCATCTTGTGCGGAGCTCAATGCGGAACCGCGAAGTCACCGATCGGAGGACTCAGGGTCGGCTACTTCTTCGAGCGCTTCGCATGGCTCGGCGTCGCAGGGGACATCTCCGGCTTG
>JAPUKT010000178.1 GCA_027295555.1 Deltaproteobacteria bacterium | reverse complement strand
CGACGCCGAACGCCCGATCGTCCGCGAGTTCAAGGTCGACTTCCCAACGATCGCAGTGGCCGTGCGCGGCGAGGTACCCGAGACGGTGCTGCGCCAGGTTGGAAAGGACTTGGCTGAACGGATCGAGCGTCTGGACGGGGTTTCGGGCATTTGGCGCATGGGCATTCGCGACCGTGAATTCCGCGTGGATGTCGACCCGGATCGACTCGCCGCCCACCGGCTTTCGCTCACCTCCGTGACCCAAGCGCTACGATTTCGCGCGGCGAACGTTCCGGCGGGAACGACCAAAGGGGACCGGGATACGCGCCTCGTCCGCGGCATGACTCGCGTCGAGAGCGCTGAAGAGCTGGCGGGAGTGGTCATTCGTCCCGACCCCATGGGAGGCTCGGTTCGTGTCGGCGACGTCGCGAAGGTTCGGGACACTTTTGCGCCGGGGAGGTACAGCGGACGCGTCAACGGTGAGCCCGCCATCGTGCTCACGGTCCGAAAAGAGGAGCAGTCCGACAGCGTTCGCATCAGCGAAGACGTGCGTGCCCTCGTCGATAACTTCCGCAAGACGCTGCCGCCGGGCGTGAGCGTCGAAACGTTCGGCGATGCCGCCCACGAGGTCGAACGCTCGCTCCGCACTCTTTACGCGAACGCGGCCGTGGGCTTGTTCTTGGTGTTGCTTTTGCTTTGGGTCGCCATAGGCGCCCGCAACGCGACGATGGCTGCGGCGGGCCTCCCGGTCGCGTTGGCTGGAGCGATCGTCGCGATGCACATGATGGGCATCACCATCAACACGATGTCGCTCGTGGCATTGATCCTCTGCTTGGGCGTGGTGGTCGATGACGCCATCATCATCATCGAGAACATCTACCGCCACATGGAGGAGGGGATGCCGCGCCGACGCGCAGCGGTCGTGGGCACCCAGGAGGTTTTCTGGCCGGTGGTCTCTTCGACGCTCACCAGCTGGGCGGCGTTTCTCCCGCTCCTCTTGATGGAGGGCGTCCTCGGTCAGTTCTTCGCGATCATCCCCAAAGTGGTCGTGGCCTCGCTTGCCGCATCGCTCATCGAGGCGATGTTCATCCTGCCGAGTCACATGGCGGACTTTGGCAAGCTCAGGGCCCGCAAGGGAGAGTCAGCCCCCCCGGAAACCCGCTTCCAACGAGCCAAGCGCCGGATCGTGGTGGCGTATGAGCGGATCCTCCGCTGGTCGCTTCAGCACCGCGCAACCGTGGTGTTCGGCTGCTATGCGTTGTGCGCCGTCCTCATCGGAACAGCGCTCGCGACCAAAGACGTCATTCTGTTCAATGAGGGAGACGTGGACATGTTCGATGTCCGTGTCCGGATGCCGACCGATGCCTCGAAAGAGGAAACCGAGGCGCTTCTCGCCAAGCTTGAGGACCGGATCCTGGCGCTAGAAAACACCGACGTCGAAGCGACCCTGGCGGTCCGAGGAATGGCGAGGACCGACATGGGAATCGACAGGGGCGACTACATGGGCATGGTCACCGTCTTCGTCGTGCCTGCGACCGAGCGGAGCAGCCTGCATGGAGGCCGCGAGCTCGTCACGCAGGTGAGCGGCCTTTACGACGACGTGGTCGGCCCTGCACGACTCGAGGTCGTCGAGGTCCGCCCGGGTCCACCGCGCGGAGCGCCCGTCGCCATCCGTGTGCGGGGGAACGACCAGGAACGTCTCGTCGAGCTCGCGGAGCAAGTGCTCGCGGAAGTCAGAAAAACTCCCGGCACGCGGAACGCCAACCACGACTACGAGCTCGGCAAGCAAGAGCTGCAGATCAAGGTCGACGAGGAGCGCGCCGCTCTCCATGGGCTTACGCCGGAAGCGGTCTCCGCCTGGCTTCGGAGCGCATTTGGCGCGACTCCAGCGGCGACCCTCCGCGATGGCGATGACGAGATCGACATCGTCGTCCAGCTCGCGGAAGACGTGCAGCGCGACCCTGCGCGGATCGCGTCACTTCGGCTCCTTACCCCGACCGGCGATCAGGTGGCGATTCGAGAGATCGCCGACGTAACCCACGGGCGCGGCCCCGGCGAGATCCAGCGCTACCAACAGAAGCGGATGGTCTCGGTGCTCTCGAACATCGACGAGGAGGTCACCAACAGCGGGGAGGTCAACGCGATCCTGAAGAAAAAGCTCGCACCTCTCGAAGCCGCCAATCCCGACATCCGCTTCGAATACGGCGGGCAGTGGGAGGAGACACAGGAATCGGTGGAGTCCCTGTTCCAAGCCTTCCTGATCGCGATGCTTCTCATCTACACGATCCTCGCGACCCAGTTTCAGAGCTTTTCACAGCCACTCGTCGTGATGGCTGCGATCCCGCTGTCGTTCATCGGGGTCACCGCCGGCCTCTTGTTGACGTCGAAGTCGGTAGGCCTGATCGCGCTCGTGGGGGTCGTCGGGCTGACCGGCATCGTCGTCAACGACTCGCTCGTGTTGGTCGACTTCATCAACAAGCGGCGTCAGCGAGGGATGGCGCTCGACGAGGCGATCGTCGAAGCGGGGCGGTTGCGGCTCAGGCCGATCTTCTTGACCAGCGTGACGACGATCGCCGGCCTTTTACCGCTGTCGTTGGCGGGCGAGAGCTTGGCGCACCTCGCGCCAATGGCACAGGTGATCGTCTGGGGCCTGACCTTTTCAACGGTGCTCACCCTGGTGGTGGTGCCGTGCTTGTATCGGCTCGATGTCGACCTCGCGCGTCGGGCCTCGGGCTGGTTTGCGCCCATCAAACGCTGGGCTACCGACCCTGGAGCCGCCAAAGTCGAGGATCCCGTCGACACCACTGCAGAGTGACGGCGTGCCCGTGGCGGTTCGCCGCGGAGCTGCTAGGCGCAATGCATGGCCAAGCGATTCGAAAATAAGGTGGTGTGGATCACGGAAGGAGGGAGCGGCATCGGGCGTTCGTTGGCTCTCGCATTTGCGGAAGAAGGCGCCACTGTCGCGGTCTCGGGGCGTCGCCAAGAACGACTCGAGCTCGTGGCCACCGAGATCGAAGGTAAGGGCGGAAAGGCGCTGGCCGTCCCCTGCGACGTCACCGACGAAGCCTCGGTAGAGAGCGCGGTTCAACGTGTCGTCGAGACCTTCGGCCGACTCGACGTCGCCGTAGCGAACGCAGGGTTTTCCGTCGCCGGCAAGATCGAAAAGCTCTCGGCGAAGGATTGGCGGCGCCAACTCGATGTCAACGTGGTCGGCCTCGCCATGACCGCCCGACACTCGATCCCGTACCTCAAGGAAAACGGGGGCCGCTTGGTTTTGGTCGGGAGCGTCTCAGGCATGATCGCGACGCCCGGGGTCGGTGCCT
>JAPUKT010000177.1 GCA_027295555.1 Deltaproteobacteria bacterium | reverse complement strand
GGGTTTCGCGGGACGAGAGGCAATCGTAACCGGGGGCACGGGGGCGCTTGGTACAGCTGTGGTCGGGCGGTTGGTTGCGGCAGGTGCGACCGTCCACGTGCCTGTGTACGCAGCCGAGGAGCTCGAAGGGTTTCCATATCGCAATCACGACGCGGTGAAGCTTTACGAAGGACTCGACCTCGGGGTCGAAGACGACGTTGCCAAGCTCTACGGCGCGCCAGCCTCGCTCTACGCAAGCGTTCACGTCGCTGGCGGATTCGATATGGGGCCGATTACCTCGACGAGCCTCGAGATGTGGAACCATCTGATGCGGCTCAACGCCACGACGTGTTTCCTCTGCTGCCGCGAGGCCGTGAAGACGATGTCCGGGCGCGAAGGTCGGATCGTCAATGTGGCGGCTCGACCGGCCCTCGTGCCAACCGGGCAGATGACCGCCTATTCCGCGTCGAAGGCCGCAGTCGCGGCGCTGACGCTTTCGCTTGCCGACGAGCTATCCGATTCGTCGATTTGGGTGAACGCGATCGTCCCGAGCATCATCGATACACCGGACAACCGTACGGCGATGGCTAACGCGAACTTCGACGCGTGGCCAAAACCCGAGGAGATCGCAGAGACGGTCGCGTTCTTGGCGTCACCGCAAAACGCGGTGACAAGAGGAGCATTGGTCCCGGTGTACGGCCGGAGCTAAAGCCCCTACATGAAGGTGGTTGCGTCATGAATTCGACACGAAAGACAGGCTTGGAACCGGCCCTTGCGTTGCGCTTGGCCACTAGCGCGCTCACGGGCCGGATATCGATTCCTTTGTCGCTCCTTCGCGCGCGGGTCGCTCAGATGTCTGGCAAGGCCACGATCACGCTCGAGGCGGCGAGCCCGGGCCTACGCGTCCGAGGAGAGGCCCACGCGCTCGGGGCGCCGATCTCGTTTGCAGCTCGAATCGACGCGGACGGGGTGCACGTGGAAGGCGAGCAGCGGACGATCCGAATCACGTTGAGTGAGGTCGAGCTAGCCACGACCGACGACGCGCCCGGACCCCTTGCCGAAGCGATTCGCGATGGAATGATCGACACCCAGAATCCAGCTACGCTCGTGGGCAACATGATGTCCCTCCCCGACTTCATCGTGGAAGCGGAAGGTCGGACGGTCGTGATCGACCTGATGCGCATTCCGGCGCTCGCGAAGGACGACATGGTGCGTGCAACCGTTGCCGCGGCGACGAGTTATCTGTGCATCAACGACATTCGCGTCAGCGAAGACTCGATCGATCTGCAACTCGGGCTACTACCAGGAGGCCCGAGGGAAGCGGCACTTAGCACGGCGCGCGCTGCCCTCACGCCGGCCGTACGCTATCTTTGGCCTTCGGGAGGGCCCCGCTGATGAGCTTCCTGGCACAGTGGAACCCGTTCAGTCGGGCGTCGTGGATGTCGCGAGAGCAGGAGTTTCACGAGGTCGCCATCCGCGCCGTCAACGGCTACGACAACTTCGGGGACCCAAGCTATCTCGAAGGCCTACGGCGGCTTCTCTACTCGTACGACCATGAAGCCCGCTTTCACCGGACCGGAAAGATGGTCGCGGCTTATCAAACGGTAGGCCTGCTCGCGAGCCGACTGCGGACCCAGCAATGGTTCGAGATGCGCCCCAACTCGGCAAACATCGAGATCAGGCAGCCAATCATCATCACCGGCATGGTACGGACCGGCAGCACCGCCCTTCACTACCTGATGGGCGCGAACCCGGACATGCAGTGCCTCCAATACTGGCTGGGCCTGCACCCGCAACCACGCCCTCCGCGTGCCTATTGGGACGCCGTCACGGACTTCCAGCATGCGCGCATCGAGCTCGACATGATGTACCGAGCCGGCAAGAGCATGCTCGAGGCGATTCATTACATGAAGGCCGAAGGGCCCGATGAGTCGGGTCGCATTCTCGGGCTCGGATTCAGCGACGACCGGTTCGAGGTCGTCTCGACGGTGCCAACGTACTCAGAATGGTATGCCAACACGGTCCACCGCGAGACCTACGCGTTGCACAAGCGCACGATGCAACTGATCGGGTCGTACGAGCCCGATACCCGCTGGCTGTTCAAATACCCGGTGCACCTCCGAAACCTCGACGCACTGCTCGAAACGTATCCCGACGCCTGCATCATCTGGACGCACCGCGACCCAACGGATGTGTTGCCGTCGTACGTGAGCCTGTGCGCGCACTTCCGGTCACTCTTCGAGAAGACCCCGGATCGGCCTCGCATCGCGCTCGAGCAAGAGGAAGCCTGGGCACGGGCAGTCGACCTCGGAATAGAGCTCCGAAAACGCCGGGAGCACCAGTTCCACGACATTTACTTCAACGACTTCATGACGGACCCGATCGGGGAGGTGGCCAAGGCGTACGAGCGCTTCGAACAGCCGTTTTCGGAGCGCGCGAAGACGGCCCTGGCGGCGTGGAGGGACACCCACAAGCCGGGTCAGTTCGGCACGCACAACTACGAACGCGACGACTTCGGGCGATCGCCCACGCAAGTGCACGAACGCTACTCGGGCTACCTCGAGCGGTTCCCGCGGGTCCTCGAAAAGAAAAGGAGAGCCGCGTGACCGAACCAGCGCACGAAGAGCATCCGCCCGTTGAGGAGGGCATGGTGATCCGACGAACGCCAGAGGAGCAACGCCTCATCGAGGACGCCGAGCGGATCTTCCCGACCGGCACGCGATGTCTCACCTTCGATGGAGATCTCAACTTCTGCGCCGGCCGAGCAAAGGGAAGCCACATCTGGGACGCCAGCGGCAACGAATACATCGACTATATGCTCGGCTCCGGTCCGCACATCCTCGGCCACGCGCACCCGGCGGTGCTGCATGCCCTCGAAACCATCCCGAAGAACGGCACGTCGTTCTTGGTCATCAACGAGAACGCCGTCGCCTTGGGCAAGAAGATCATCGAGCACGTCCCCTGCGCAGAGATGGTGAGCCTTCACAACAGCGGCAGCGAGGCGACGTTCTTTGCATTGCGCCTCGCCCGCATATACCGAAAGCGCGATAAGATCCTGAAATTCGAGGGCGCTTACCACGGGATGCACGACTACGCGCTGATGAGCAATCAGTGGACGATGGGGATGCCACCATTCCCCAAAGCCATCCCGAATAGCTACGGCATCCCGAGCGTGCTGAACGACCAAGTGCTGATCGCCCCCTTCAACGACCTTCAGGCGACAGCGGAGATCATCGCCAAGCATCATGATGAGATCGGCGGTGTGATCATCGAGCCCGTGCAACGCACGTTTCCACCCAAGCCAGGGTTCCTCGAGGGGGTTCGGGAGATCACGGCCAACTACGACATCCCCCTGATTTTCGACGAGGTCGTCACAGGCTTTCGCATGGGGCTCGGTGGCGCACAAGAGGTGTACGGCGTGACGCCCGATTTGTGTGCGCTCGGAAAGGCGATCAGCGGAGGCATGCCCCTCGGCGTGCTCTGCGGCCGTGAGGACATCATGGCGATCGCAAACCCGAGGCGCCGCCTGCAAATGTTGCCCTACTCGATGCAGACCGGAACGTTCTCCTCGAACCCGGTGTCTGCAGGTGTGGCATGCGCCGTGATTTCCGAGCTCGAGAAGCCAGGGGTGTACGAGCGCATCGAAGAGGTCGGAGCCAGGCTCATGGCGGGCCTACGCGATGCGATCGCAACCTCAAGCATCGAAGCAACGGTCACCGGCATCCCGAGCGTGTTCGAGATTTGGTTCACGGAAGGAGAGCCTTTCGACCACCGCTCTGCGAAGCTATCCGACTTCTACAAGAACATCCGCCTGTCGGATCTTCTTCTTCGGCAGGGTGTGTTGAAAGCTGCGGAGAAGTTCTTCATTTCCGCGGCCCACACCGATGCCGACATTGAGAAGAGTATCGCAGCATTTCATTTCGCCCTCGCGCAGCTTGCGAAGGAAATTTCATGAAACGGGTTCTGGTCACCGGGTCGTGTGGAAACATCGGCGCGAATGTCGTCGATCTGCTCGTGCAACGCGGCTACGCAGTCCGCGGGATCGACCTCGACACGTCGAAGAAGCGAAAGACGGCGGCACGTTGGGGGGCTCAGGTCGACATGTGCTTTGGCAGCATCTGCAACGAATCCCTGGTCGCCGATGTCGTGTCCGGCATGGATCACGTGATCCATCTCGCCGCCATCGTCCCCCCCGCCACCGACGTCGATCAGGCGCTTGGGTACTCGGTCAACGTGGTGGCCACACGTTCGATCATCGCGGCGTGCGAAACGCAGCCGAGTCCCCCGCGCCTGACCTTCACGTCGACCGCGGCCATTTGGGGGCGCAACAACGAAGTCGAGGGGCCGCGCCGCGCAGATGAAGAGATCTCGCCGAGCGACAACTACACGCGCCAAAAGGCGGAGTGCGAGGTAATGGTTCGAGGGTCGAGCCTCGATACCGTGATCTTCCGCATCGCAATGACGCCACCGGTCACCCTTGGGGCCCTTTCGCCGTTCGTCTTCGATATGCATCCGGACACACGCGTCGAGTTTACGCACCCGAAGGATCAGGCGCTCGGGCTGGTGAACTCGCTCGTCGTCACCGACCAAGTCGTCGGCAGGACGCTCCTGCTCGGCGGCGGGGCGCACAATCGTTACCGCTACCGCGAATGGCTGAACATGGTCTTCGACGCAGTGGGCTTGCCAACAGTTCCGCGGTCCGCCTTCGGTGACGCGCTCTTTTTGACCGACTGGGTGAACTCGGAAGAGAGCCAGGCGATTCTCGACTATCAGCGGCGCGACCTGCAGTCCTACCTGGAGGAGGTGAGGAGGGAGCTCGGTCCGGCGCGCCACCTGCTTAAGCGAATCGGACCTGGACTCAGCCCTGTGATCCTGGCCCACTCGCGACACCAAGCCGCCGCGGAAAGCAAGCCACCCCGCGTGCCCGACGCGTATCGCGCGATCACGACGATTCGCCGAGGCATCCAGGCTGCCAAGAGCTACTTCTGACGCCGATGAATCCCAAAGTCCTCATGACGAATCACGTTCTGAGCCGAGTCCTCGACGACTTGTCTATCCCACACATCGAAGAGCGGCTCCCTCGCGAGTTCTTCTACCGCTTGGGGCTCAGGTTTCCGCAACAGTACGGAATCGCGTGCCGCGATGTCGCGGCCTGCGTTCGCCGCGCCGAAGCGTTCGGAGCCGGACCTTTCCTGCACACCAAGCTGGCCGCCCCCAACTGGATCGAAGAAGGCGAGCTTCGACGCGATTGCAGGCTCGAGTTCGCGCTCGGCTACGCCGGAGACGCGCAGATCGAGTTCTTGGGCCCCGGAGAAGGCACCGAGCATTACGCGCGGGCGCTACTAGACACCGACATCGCCTTCCATCACGTCGGGATTTACCAAACCGGCATGAACGAGATCTCCGCGAGGCTCGAAGGCGCCGGGTACCGCACCGTCGTACGTGGGGGAATGTCGCTCCGCCCCGCGCTCACAATCGACTTCCGATATTTCGACGCCCGCCAAGAGCACGGCATCTACCTCGAAATCCTCGACTTTCGATGCCTCGGCTTCGAGCTCTCCATGGAACCCGTAATCCGAGCCTACTCCGCACTGAAAAAGGGACAGTCCCCTAAGCGCCCCTAGGCGGAGGCTTCGGCAAACGCGGGGTCGTTGGCGAAAAGGGCTACGTGGTGTTCCTCGTCGCCAAAGAGGGCGTTCAGGGTGTACATCCGCTTGAAGTAAAGCCCGATGTCGTGCTCGTCGGTGACACCGATGCCGCCGTGAAGCTGTAGCGACTGCTGGGCGACCCAGATACCGCCGGTGGCGAGCTGATATTTGGCAGCCGAGACATCGCGCCGCCTTTCGGTAACGTCGTCTTCGTCGGCGCGCACCATCGAGGCCATCGAGATCGAACGAAGGAGCTCGACCTCGGCGTACATGTCGACGGCCCGATGCTGCAAGGCCTGGAACGAACCGATCTTGGTGCCGAACTGCTCGCGTGTGCCGAGATAGTCGATCGTCATGTGGAGCATGGTGTTGGCGATTCCAACCGCCTCTGCGACGGCCGCGGCCGCCGCGTAGTCCATCGTCCGAACCAGAACGGCGGCGCCGGAGCCTTCTTCGCCGAGCCGAGCGTCCTGGCCGACGGCAATATCCTCGAGCTTGATGAACGCGGCCTTGTGGCCGTCGATCGTCTTGGCAACGGTGACGGTGAGCCCGTCTGCATCCCGCGGCTCGACGAAGAGCGTGACGCCACCAGGCGCTTTGGCCGACACGATGAGGTGGTTCGCATTGTGCCCGTTGAG
>JAPUKT010000176.1 GCA_027295555.1 Deltaproteobacteria bacterium | reverse complement strand
ATCGAACTCACCGTGCGGGCGGTTCTTGGTTTCGCTGAACATCAAGTGCTCGAACAGATGCGCGAGGCCAGTCTTGCCGGGGCGCTCATGACGCGAGCCCACGCGAAACCAGGTGTGGTAGCTGACCGTCGGTGCGGATCGGTCGACGAGGGTGAGAACGGTCAGCCCATTGCCGAGACGAAAGCGTCGCAGCTCGAGCGCATCACCGAACGACTGTGCGTTGACGAACGACCAGCGCGCATTGCGCTTGGTCACGCCGCGGTTGAGGCGTTCGATCAAGCTGTTAGGCGAAGCCATGGAGGCGCCAGCCTGCGCAGCACACCTCTTAGGGTCAAGCAGAATTAACCCTCGGAAAGAGGGGACTGCCCCCTTTTTCAGGGTGTGTGGGGAAGTGTTCACGTGGCGGTCGACACTGGTACCCTCGGCCCTATCGATGGCCTGACCGTGGCGGCCCTCCTCGCGGATGGCTGCTATCGCCTGACGAAAGGAGCACAGGATGAAGTTTGCAATCATTGGTGTGAGGGTGATTCTGGGTTCGCTCTTCTTGGTGACTGGGTTGAACAAGTTCTTTCAGTTCATGCCCAACCCCGAGATGAATGAGCCGATAACGACTTTCATGACGGCGCTCGGTGCCACCGGCTATTTCATGGTCGTCTTGAAGCTCGTCGAGATAACCGCGGGCTTGATGATTCTGACGGGGCGGTTTCTTCCACTCGGGCTCATCCTTCTAGCGCCCGTGTCAGTGCATATTTTCTTCGCCCATCTGTTCCTCGACCAGGCAGAGCTGCCGATGGCGATCGGCATCATCGTGCTCCAGCTGTTCTTGGCCTGGGCCTACCGCGACTCGTTCAGCGGGGTCCTTCAGGCCAATGCGAAGCCCGCCGGCGCTTGACCCCATCCCGGGGGCCAGGTAGAGCCCTCGGCCATGTCCGAAGTTCGTGTTCGGTTTGCGCCGTCGCCGACGGGCTACTTGCACATCGGCGGGGTACGTACGGCGCTCTACAGCTGGCTGTGGGCACGACAGAACGACGGCACCTTCATCCTCCGGATCGAAGACACGGATAGAGAGCGGAGCACCGAAGAGAGCATTCGAATCGTGCTCGACTCGATGCGCTGGCTCGGTCTCGATTGGGATGAAGGCCCAGAGGTGGGCGGCGACCACGGGCCGTACGTCCAGAGCGAGCGCCTCGACATCTACGCCGACTATGCCGAAAGGCTGATCCAGTCCGGCCACGCATATCGCTGCTACGCCACTAAGGAAGAGATCGCCGAAGCGCGGGAGGCGTTCAAAAAAACAGGCGCGAAAGGCGGGTTTCGATTTCAAAGCCCGTGGCGCGACCGGACCGACCCGCCCGAAGACCCGAATGCGCGGTATGTGATCCGCTTCCGCGCGCCCCACGAGGGGAGCACCGGGTGGGACGACGAGGTCAAAGACCGAATCGACGTTCCGAACGAAACCCAGCAGGACTTCATTTTGCTGCGACCCGACGGAATGCCGCTCTACAACTTTGGTTGTGTGGTCGACGATCTGACGATGGGGGTGACGCTCGTAGCGCGAGGCGATGACCACGTCATCAATACCGCTCCTCAAATCCTTCTCTACCAGGCGCTCGGGGCCGAGCACCCGAAGTTCGCGCACATGCCGATGGTACTCGCGCCGAACGGTGAAAAGCTCTCGAAGCGCCATGCAGCAGTCGGCGTGCTCGAGTACCGCGATATGGGGTACTTGCCCGATGCGGTCCTGAACTACCTGGCCCGTCTCGGGTGGTCGCATGGAGATCAAGAGATCTTCACGCGGGAGGAGCTGATCGAGAAGTTCAGTTGGGACCGGGTCGGCTCGACCGCAGGGCGCTACGACTCGAAGAAGTTTCTCTACGTGCAGGAGGAGCACCTGCGGATGCTCCTGGATGCCGAGATCGCTCGACTGGCCGTTCCGTTCTTGGCTGAGATCGGGATCGACGTGGCGGCGGACGATCCGGTGCTGCTCGAGGCCATCCCCTACGTAAAGCCGAGGGCCGCGACCTTGGCCGACGTGGCCAACGCCGTCAGTTACTTCTTTGGCGAGGTCGAGTTCGAAGAGAAGGGGAAGCGGAAGTTCTTGGTCCCCGAGAATGCCGAAAACCTCTTGGGGCTGGCCGAGCTCGTCCAGGACGTTGAGCCGTTCGAGAAGGGAAAGCTCGACGAGGTGGTCAAAAGTTGGCTCGAAGCCAACGAGCTTCCGATGAAAAAGGTCGCGCAGCCGGCGCGCGTTGCGATGACGGGCCGAACCCGAAGCCCAGGCCTCTTCGAAGTGATGGAAGTCCTCGGCAAAGACAAGACCGTCGAGAGGCTGCGCGCAGCAGCCGAGCTTGCAGCATCGGCAACGGCGGATTAGGAACAGGACGGGGTTGCTGGGATCGTTTTGCAGACGCTCGTCATCGTCCTTTACTTGATCACGCTCGGAGCACTTGCGCTGTACGGGATTCACCGAAGCGCATTGCTGTTTCTCTACGTCCGCCACCGGCGAGAGCAAACCGAGCCGCCTGCGCGGTTTGA